>NZ_CALMQR010000089.1:0-3342 GCF_937871995.1 uncultured Citricoccus sp.
CGTTAAGAAAGCCCCCAGCGGACACGCCCTCGGTTGACGTGGATCGGCGTCGGCACCCCTCGGCCAGCGTCCCGTAGGCCGGTCTGGTGGTCCGTCCTAATGGCGGGGTGCCATATGGATGCCCTTGGATGGCCGTTGCGGAGTGCAGGGCTCCTCGTTTAAGGCTTGGACAGGTGCCGGTAGATGGTGGGGCGGGTGACGCCGAATTCGCGGGCGATCTGCTCGACGGTGTGGGCGCGTTTGCCCTCGGCGTCCTTTTCCTCATACATTTCGCGGGCGAGTTTGACCTGGCGTGGGCCGAGTTTGGGTTTCTGCCCGCCGGTTCGCCCGCGTGCGCGGGCAGCGGCGAGTCCGTCGCGGGTGCGTTCAGACATCAGGGCGTGTTCGAACTCGGCGATTGCGCCGATGATCTGGAAGAACATTCGCCCCAGGGCGGTGGAGGTGTCGATGCCCTGGTCCAGGACCACCAGGTCCACACCACGGTCTTGCAGTGTTTTGGACAACTCGATGAGGTTCTCCAGGGATCGTCCGAGCCGGTCCAGCTTGGTGACCACGAGTTGGTCCCCGGGCCGGTTGGCCGAGAGCAGTGCCTTGTCGAGTTCTGGTCGGCGGGCGAGCGTGCCCGAGGCGGTGTCGAGGAACACCTGTTCGCACCCTGCCGCGATCAGGGCGTCGTACTGGGCCTCGGGGTGCTGGTCGCGGGTGGAGACCCGCCCATATCCGATTCGCATCCCTACAACGTATCAGCACGGGGGTGCGCGTTACATTGCCGCGTACACGGCAATCGTTACACAGTGAGTCGGCGGGTCATGCGACTTTTTAGTGGACGTCAGGAACGTGTCGCGAACGATCGTTTCCGACACGCTGGCTCTCGAGGCGGACTCGACCCTCGTGGAAGGTTGTGCCGCTGTGCGGTCGGTGGGGGTGCCGTTCTGAGTGAAGCCCGATGGCCGGTGCGAGGATGGCCGCATGGAAGACAGAGTGGAGGAGTTGCTGGCGGGCCCGCGCGGTCGGCGCCTGTGCCTGGAACTGGCGAAGACGCTCAGCCCGCAGGTCGCCGAGCTGGTGTTCTGGCTCGGATTTGAGTTGGATCCGGGCCAGGGCACCTCCCGGGTCCTGCTGACCGCCGACGGCGGTGCCCCCGCCGCTGGATCACGTCCTGCGGTCTCGACCGAGCAGCTGGCCGGAGTCCTGACCGGCATGGACCTGTCGGGCATCACGGAGGAACAGATCCAGGCGGGCCTGGCCGACGCGGTCGCATTCGCCATGTACTGGCAGGAGCCCGACGGTGAGGACGTGCTCACCGGCCACTCGTCCATCCACGCCGCCCTGGGGCCGGTGGCCGAACGGGTGCTGGACTCACCGCCAGCCCGGGGCTGGGGGATGCCGCGGCCAACGGTGCAGTGGATGATCGACTGGCGACCGGCCGAGGACACCGCTCCGCTACCCAGGGACCCGCAGAACATCCTGGCTGCCTGGGCCCGGGAGGAACGGGCCGAGGAGGCCCGGGCTGTCGCAGAGCGACCGGAGAATCCGGAGGCGAATTACTCCGGGACCTGGTGGTCGATCCCCCTGGACCTCATCCAGAGTGTCGGGCAGATCCCGGCCGGACTGGATTTGATCGAGGACAGCTTTGGGTGGGAGGGGGCTACGGTGATCCCGGTGCGCGGTGTTGGGAGCACCTACGAGATCCGTACCCCCGAAGACTGGGTCCAGCTGTGCCGGGACCACCCCCTGGAAGTCACCGCTTCGCGCCGGCATGACTGGTATCGGGTCACCGGGCGGACCGGCCGGTGGGTGATCCCGGACTGGGAGCAGGTCGCCGGCCAGTGGGACGCGGTGCACCTGACGACGTTGGCCTACCTCGGCGGTGCCACCCGCGCACTGCCGGTTGATGCCGACACTGCCACCGTGATCGCCGGGTGGAACCCCGACACCACCCTCTGGCTCACCGACACCATCCGTGAATCGGACGAGCCTCGACAACAATGGCACCGCCAGCCCGACAACGACACCTGGACCTGCGACTGATCTCTCCCCACCCGCCACTGAAGGGGACTGCTGCAGGTGCCTCCGGTGAGCGGTATTGGACGGGTGAGACCGGCGCCTAGGGTGTGGTGTCCTTGCTGGTGTTGGGGCTGCCGGGGCTGAGCTGGGCGAAGTAGTCGTTGACTTGTGGGTCGGCCCAGCTCCAGGCGTCTTCCCCGCGCAGCACGATGTCGCTGCCGCCGTCGCAGTAGATTGTCTGGCCGGCGCAGTGAGTGTTCTGCGGGGAGGTCAACCAGATCAGCAGGTTCGCGATCGACTCGGGCGGTTGATGATAGTTCAGCGGCATCGGGACCACCGTGTCCAGGTAAGCCACGGACTCGGGTGTGGCCAGCAGCTGCGCTGTCATCGGGGTGGAGACGATGCCCGGCGCGACGGCGTTGAGCGGAATCCCCGCACCGGCCCACTCGGGCGTGATCGACTGGGCACGGACCCAGCGGGAGAGGGCCCTCTTACTCGAGGCGTAGATGAGGTTGCCGGTCTTCGGATCAGCCGCGAGCTGTTCGGCGATCCCGAGGGCGGCTTCCTCGGTGCCGGTGAGCAGCGCCTCGACGAGTTGCGGGGAGTTCGGTTGCAGGGAGGACATCGAGGAGACCACAGCCGCGCGGGGAGCCTCCGACTGCGCCAGGGTGGGGCGGAGGGCCTCCAGGAACTGGGTCGCCCCGTAGTAGTTGACGGCTGCGGTCATCGCCTGGGGCAGGGAGATCCCGGCGCAGGCGATCACCGCGTCGACGCGCCCGTGGGCGGCCTCGATCGCGGCCTGCGCCGCCGTGCGGCGCCCGGTCGGGGTGGCGAGGTCCCCAGTGACGTCGGAGTTCTTCAGGTCCACGCCCACGACGGTATCGCCGCTCTCGCGCAGCAAGGTGGCAGTGGTGGCACCGATCCCGGAACCGGCTCCGGTGATGACATAGGTCCGTGACATGGTCATCCTCTCTGGTGGTGTCCTCTCACCCTAGGGGTGCGGCACCGGGTAGTCGAAGGAAACGACCAGGCCCGAGAAGCGACGACAACTCGGTCCGATTCAGTGCCGCGCACATTGACCTTCCTGCATTCCAGGAGTGGGCGGGGGCCCGCATGCCACTGCGTTGGCTAGTACCGAAGGGCACCACTGGTTGCCAGACTGATGGTCCGGCTAGGAGGCCCGTCGTCTTGGCGCTGTCCTCCTGGGCGGCCATGGGCCTTGGGCGAGATCCTCTCCCACATCCGGGTGTGTAGCTTCTTGGCGAGGACCAGGTTGCAGCGCTTCTTAGTAAGTGTTGGGAAAGTGCTGGTGGCCCTTCCGGGTGCGGGGCCCTG
>NZ_CALMQR010000090.1:0-11068 GCF_937871995.1 uncultured Citricoccus sp.
GAAGCCCCGGAAGCCCCGGAAGCCCCGGAAGCCCCGGAAGCCCCGGAAGCCCCGGCCTCCGAGGCCCCGACGGCCGCCAGCCGGCCCGAGGGCGAGGCCTCCGGCGTCGGGGACGCCGAGGACGAGGACGCCGAGCAGGCGTCCGACGGTCCGGACCAGGCGGATCCCTTCGCCGTGCCCGCCGATCCCCTGGCCCTGATCTTCCAGGCGCCGGACCTCTCGGCCATCACACCGGCTCCCACCCGGCGCCGTGACCGCGATGACCGGGATGCCGACGAGGGCCTCGCGGATGCGGATGACCGGGAGGCCCGTGACTCCGGTGACGACGGCGACGACCAGGGTGACGGAGAGGCCGAGGGGCGCTCGTCCGGTTCGCGCCGGTCCCGGCGCCGGCGCTCCCGGGGCCGCACCGGCGGCGGGGCCGCACAGGACTCCCGGGACGCAGAGGCCGGCGGCCGGGACGATGACACCTCCACCGCAGCGGACGGCGAGACGTCCGAGGACGAGCGCGGCGGTGACGGAAACGGGGACGGCTCGGGCACGCGCCGTCGTCGTCGCCGCCGTCGCGGAGACGTGGACATGGAGCTGGAGGGCGGCTCGGACGACGACCCGGAGAACACCGTCACCCGGGTCCGTGCCCCCCGTCAGTCCGCCGCCGCGGCGACCGGCCCGCAGGGCGTGACGAGCCTGAAGGGCTCCACCCGGCTGGAGGCCAAGCGCCAGCGCCGGCGCGAGTCCCGTTCCGGGGGGCGCCAGCGCCGCCACGTCATCACCGAGGCCGAGTTCCTGGCCCGCCGCGAGTCCGTGGACCGCAAGATGCTGGTCCGCCAGCGCGAGCAGCGGATCCAGATCGCGGTGATGGAGGACGGCGTGCTCGCGGAGCACTTCGTCTCCAACACCACGCAGGACTCGATGATCGGCAACGTCTACCTGGGCAAGGTGCAGAACGTGCTGCCGTCCATGGAGGCCGCGTTCGTGGACATCGGCCGGGGCCGCAACGCCGTGCTGTACGCCGGTGAGGTCAACTGGGATGCCGCCAACCTCGAGGGCAAGGCCCGCAAGATCGAGAACGCCCTGAAGTCCGGGGACTCCGTGCTCGTCCAGGTCACCAAGGACCCGGTGGGCCACAAGGGTGCGCGCCTGACCAGCCAGATCTCCCTTCCGGGGCGGTACCTGGTGTACGTGCCGGGAGGCTCGATGACGGGCATCTCCCGCAAGCTCCCCGACGTGGAGCGGTCTCGCCTGAAGAAGATCCTCAAGGACCACCTGCCGGAGAACGCCGGCGTCATCGTGCGCACCGCTGCCGAGGGGACCTCGGAGCAGGAGCTGATGAACGACATCAACCGCCTGCGCGCCCAGTGGGAGGGCATCGAGGCGAAGTCGAGGTCCACCAAGACCCTGGCCCCCGAGCTGCTGTACTCGGAGCCGGACCTGACCATCAAGGTGGTCCGGGACGTGTTCAACGAGGACTTCTCCGGGATGGTCGTCCAGGGCCCCGAGGTCTGGGACAACATCGAGGCCTATGTCACCTACGTGGCGCCGCACCTGCTGGACCGGCTCTCGCAGTGGAAGCCCGAGGACCACGGCGGCGAGGACCTGTTCGCGTCCCACCGGATCGACGAGCAGCTGCACAAGGCGCTCGAGCGCAAGGTCTTCCTGCCCTCCGGCGGTTCGCTGGTGATCGACCGCACCGAGGCGATGACCGTGGTGGACGTCAACACCGGCAAGTTCACCGGCTCCGGCGGCAACCTGGAGGAGACGGTCACCAAGAACAACCTCGAGGCGGCGGAGGAGATCGTCCGCCAGCTGCGCCTGCGGGACATCGGCGGCATCATCGTCATCGACTTCATCGACATGGTCCTCGAGTCCAACCGCGACCTCGTGCTGCGCCGGATGGTGGAGTGCCTCGGCCGCGACCGCACCAAGCATCAGGTCGCCGAGGTCACCTCGCTGGGACTGGTCCAGATGACGCGCAAGCGCATGGGCACCGGCCTGGTGGAGATCTTCTCCGAGACCTGCGAGCAGTGCAACGGCCGCGGCATCATCATCCACGACGTCCCCGTGGAGCACCGCCGCGCCCACAACTCCCAGGGCGAGCCCCGCTCCAGCGGGGGCGGCGGAGGCGGGGGCGGTGCCGCAGCGGACACCGGCGACGCCGGCCGCAAGTCCTCGCGCAGCGAGCGGCGGCGCCGCAGCCGCGAACGCCAGGCCGAGCGTGAGCGCGAGGAGCTGCAGGAGGCACCGGTCGAGCAGCAGCTCAGCCCGGAGGAGGAGGCCGATCGCAAGGCCCGCGCCGAGGCCGCCCGGGCCGCCCTGCGCAACATCGCCGCGGCCACCCAGCACGCCCACGAGCCGGCCGGATCGGACCAGGCGGGAGAGGCCACCGGGGCCGCCGAGACCACGGGCGCGGCGGAGTCCGCGCAGCCCACGACGTCGGCGGAGACCGCCCAGCCTGCGGCACCGGCCGGCGGTTCCGGTCGCCGCCGGTCCCGGCGTGCCGGCAGCGACCAGGGTCAGCCGGGCCGGCAGGGTGACCAGGCCCAGCAGCCCGAGACCGACCGCGCCGTCGCCGCGGGGCAGCCGGCCGCCGCCGCCACGCAGGTCACCGAGCAGGCCGAGGGGGGCGCGTCCGGGCCCACCCTGACGATCGCGGGGGAGACCGTGGAGGTCCCCCGGGGGCGTCGCGGGTCGCGCCGGGCGAGCAGCCGGAAGGACCTGTCGAGCCTGGAGGACGCGCTGGACCAGCGGGGCCCCACGCAGGAGCCGAGGGAATCGCGCGAGCAGCCCGAGCCGCAGGCGTCGGCCGCCCCGGCCCAGCGGTCCCCTGAACCGGCGCCCGTGCAGACGGCACCGGTTCAGGCCCCGGCCGCGCAGGTTCCGGCGGCCCAGGCCGCCCCGGCCCGTCGCCGTCGTCGGGCCGCGTCCTCGGACGGGACCTCCGGGGAGATCCAGACCGTGGAGGTGACCGCGGCCTCCAGCAGCGGCCACCGGTTCAGCGCCTCGGTCGGCACCGCCGGGACGGGAGCCGCCGCGGCCGGTGAGTCCGCCACGGAGGGCGCTGGGGGTGCGGCCCAGGCCGCGGCGCCGTCGATCATCGGCGTCGGGGTCAAGGCCGAGGACATCACCCGCACGGAGTAGTCCGGGTCCGTCCCGAGCGCCGCGGCCGTCGACCGGCCGCGGCGCGCCGTCCCACCGGCATTTGGCCCAGCGGGGGCCCGGCGGGTAGGATAGTCACTCGGTGCTGCGCCGCCGTCGTTTCTTCTCTGCCCCTGGTGTTGGGCGTCGGAAGGCCCGCCGGTCCGCCTCAAGGTATCGCCC
Organism: uncultured Citricoccus sp.; assembly: GCF_937871995.1. Classification (NCBI taxonomy): domain Bacteria; kingdom Bacillati; phylum Actinomycetota; class Actinomycetes; order Micrococcales; family Micrococcaceae; genus Citricoccus; species uncultured Citricoccus sp. The sequence continues at coordinate 3,319 of NZ_CALMQR010000090.1, forward strand.
CCGCTGTCCGGGACCGTCCGCATTCGCCGGCCGGACACCGCTGGTTTGGGCAGGCCCTGAGTGCAGCAGAACAGAATCGTCATCGTCGAGAGAAGTGAGTCCCAAGTGGTGTACGCGATTGTCCGCGCTGGCGGCCGCCAGGAAAAGGTTTCCGTCGGAGACCTCGTTACCCTTGACCGCGTCGCCGCTGAGGCCGGAAGCTCCTTGGAGCTGCCCGCCGTCATGCTGGTGGACGGGGACAAGGTGACCACCGGTGCTGATGACCTGGCCAAGGTCAAGGTCACCGCCGAGGTCGTCGACCATTCCCGTGGCAAGAAGATTGTCATCCAGAAGTACAAGAACAAGACCGGCTACAAGAAGCGCCAGGGCCACCGGTCCGAGCTGACCACCGTCAAGGTCACCTCGATCGCCTGATCCTGCGCCTCCCGGGCTAGCCCGGTCACGCACAACCAGACCCCGCGGTTCCTGGCGAGAAGCCACCGGCCGCACCACCCCGAAGGATTGAACAATGGCACACAAGAAGGCCGGTAGTTCCTCGAAGAACGGCCGCGACTCCAACCCGCAGTTCCTCGGCGTCAAGCGCTTCGGCGGCCAGGCCGTCAACGCCGGTGAGATCCTGGTCCGCCAGCGCGGCACCAAGTTCCACCCGGGCGCCAACGTCGGCATCGGCAAGGACGACACCCTGTTCGCCCTGTCCGCCGGTGCCGTGGAGTTCGGCAACCGCCGCGGCCGCAAGGTCGTCAACATCGTTCCTGCCGCCGCTGAGTGATCACTCGCGTGACGGCACCGGGAGCATGAGCCCCCGGACCTGAACATCGCCCCGGCGGGGGCGGGCCAGCCTGGTCCGCCTCCGCCGGAGTCGTTAACAGGCACCGGTCACGGCACACTCCCTGTGGGAGTACGTCAGACTGGAGACCAGCAACACCAACAACGCCCCGGCAGAGCGGGTGCGGCAGAGAGGCGGCCATGGCGGCATTCGTGGACCGGGTGGTCCTGCACGTTTCCGGCGGACACGGAGGCCACGGCGTGGCCTCCGTGAAGCGGGAGAAGTTCAAGCCCCTGGGTGGTCCCGACGGCGGCAACGGCGGCGACGGCGGGGACGTCACCCTGGTGGTGGACTCCCAGACCACCACGCTGCTGTCCTACCACCACGCCCCCCACCGGCACGCCGGCAACGGCGGTCCCGGCAAGGGAGACTTCCGGCACGGGGCCCACGGTGAGTCCCTCACGCTCTCCGTCCCGGACGGCACCGTCGTCAAGGACATCGAGGGCAACATCCTCGCCGACCTCGTCGGTCACGGCGCCTCCTACGTGGTGGCCCACGGTGGCCAGGGCGGCCTGGGCAACGCGGCGCTGGCCTCGCAGAAGCGCAAGGCCCCCGGCTTCGCCCTGCTCGGGACCCCCGGTGAGGAACTGGACATCGTCCTGGAGCTCAAGTCAGTGGCGGACATCGCCCTGGTGGGCTTCCCCTCGGCCGGCAAGTCCTCGCTGATCGCCGCCCTGTCCGCGGCCCGGCCCAAGATCGCCGACTACCCGTTCACCACCCTCGTGCCGAACCTGGGCGTGGTGCAGGCCGGCGACGTCCGGTTCACCGTGGCCGACGTCCCGGGCCTGATCCCGGGCGCCTCCGAGGGCAAGGGCCTGGGCCTGGAGTTCCTGCGCCACGTGGAGCGCTGCGCCGCGCTGGTGCACGTGCTGGACTGCGCCTCGCTGGAGTCCGACCGGGACCCGCTGGCCGACTTCGAGGCGATCGAGGCCGAGCTGGCGGCCTACGCCGTGGAACCGACCTTCGCCCAGGCCGGGGAGGGTGTCGTCCCCCTGAACGAGCGGCCACGCATCGTGGCCATGAACAAGACGGACCTGCCGGACGGCCAGGCGATGGCCGAGATGGTGCGGGAGTCCCTCGAGGCCCGCGGACTGCGCGTCTTCGAGGTCTCCGCGGTCTCGCACAAGGGCCTGGACCCGCTGAAGTTCGCCATGGCCGGGCTCGTCCAGGAGGCCCGGGACCGGATGCCGGAGCCCGTGGAGACCGCCGAGCCCGTGGTCGTCCGGCCGCGGTCCGTGCGCGCCAAGGAGTTCGAGATCACGCGCGAGGAGCGCAACCTCGAGCCCCTGTTCCGCGTGCGCGGCACCAAGCCGGAGCGCTGGATCGCCCAGACCGACTTCACCAACGACGAGGCCGTGGGCTACCTGGCCGACCGGCTCAATCGCCTGGGCGTGGAGGACGAGCTCTTCAAGCAGGGCGCCAAGCCGGGTGACGCCGTGGTGATCGGCAGTGACGACAACGGCGTGGTCTTCGACTGGGAGCCCACCATGGCCGCCGGAGCCGAGCTGCTGGCCGGCCCGCGCGGGGCCGACCTGCGCATGGAGGAGCGGTCCCGCCCCACCCGCGAGCAGAAGCGCCAGGAGCTCGAGGACCGCAAGGCGGCCCGGGCCCGCACCCAGGCCGAACTGGAGGCCGAGCGCCGGTCGGGCATCTGGACGGAACGCTATGCGCGGGACACGGACGGTGAGAACGCCGGGACGGGGAGTGCCGAAGGGCCCGTCGATGGCTGAGCGGGTCATGAACCCCGTCACCGGACGGGACACCCTGCACCGAGCCCGCCGCCTGGTCATCAAGATCGGCTCGTCCTCGCTGACCACGCCCACCGGGGTCGACCACGCGGCCATCAACTCCCTCGTGGACACCATCGCGGCCGTGCGCTCGCGCGGCACCGAGGTCGCCCTGGTGTCCTCGGGCACCATAGCGGCGGGCATCCACCCGTTGGGCCTGGGCAAGCGACCGCGGGACCTGGCCACCCAGCAGGCCGCGGCCGCCGTGGGGCAGGGCAAGCTGCTGGCGCACTACGCCGCGTCCTTCGCCCGGCACCAGACCGAGGTGGCCCAGGTGCTGCTGACCGCCGAGGACCTGATCCGCCGCACCCAGTACACGAACGCGTTCCGGGCGCTGAACCGGTTGCTGGCCCTGGCGGTGGTGCCGATCATCAACGAGAACGACACGGTGACCACCGCGGAGATCCGGTTCGGGGACAACGACCGGCTCTCCGCCCTGGTGGCCAACCTGCTGCGCGCCGACGCGCTGCTGCTGCTCACCGACGTCGACGCCCTGTACACCGGCCCGCCCTCGCGGCCCGGTTCCCAGCGCATCCCCGCCGTCGCCTCCCGGGCCGACCTGGAGGACGTCGCGATCGGCCGGTCCGGCCCGGCCGGCGTCGGGACCGGGGGCATGGTCACCAAGGTGGACGCCGCCGGGATCGCCACCGGCTCGGGCATCCACGCCCTCGTCACCTCCGCGGCCAACGCCAATCGCGCGCTGGCGGGGGAGGACGTGGGCACCTGGTTCCAGGCCTCCGGCAGGCGCAGGACCGCGCGGAGCACCTGGCTCGGGCTGCTCGCCGAGGTGCACGGCCGGGTGGTGCTCGACGACGGCGCCGTCACCGCCGTGGTGCGGAACAAGAGGTCCCTGCTCCCGGCTGGGATCACCGGAGTGGAGGGCCGCTTCGACGCCGGTGACCCGATCGAGCTGGCCGACGCCCGGGGCACCGTGGTGGCCCGCGGACTGGTGAACTACTCCTCCTCGGAGTTGCCCCCCATGCTGGGGCGCACCACCGCCGACCTGCGCGAGGAGCTCGGCCCGGAGTACCAGCGCCCCGTGGTGCACACGGACGATTGTGTCCGGCTCTCGGCCCGGGCCCAGCGCCGCCGGTAGACTCCGGGGCATGCCCAACAGTGCCGCTGAGAACGCCGTGACCGCCGAGACCGTCGAGACCGCCCCGGACGCCCCGATGTCCGGGAGCGGTGGGGCCGACGTGCCGGAGGAGGTCCGCGAGGCCATCCGGTCCGTCGGCGAGCGTGCCCGGCGGGCCCGCCACGAACTGGCCACCGCGGGCCGGGCCCGCAAGGATGAGACGCTGCGGGCGATGGCCGCGAAGCTGCGGCTGAACACCCGGCACCTGATCGCGGAGAACAAGAAGGACGTGGCGGCCGGCCGCGAGTCCGGGACGTCCGAGGCGATGCTGGACCGGTTGTCCCTGGACGAGGCGCGGATCGAGGCCCTGGCCGTGGCGCTGGAGGAGCTGGCGGCCCTGCCGGACCCGGTCGGTGACGTGGTGCGCGGCCGCAACCTGCCGAACGGACTGCGGATGACCCAGGTCCGGGTCCCGCTCGGCACCGTGGGCGCCATCTACGAGGCCCGCCCCAACGTGACCGTGGACATCGCCGGGCTGGCCCTGAAGTCCGGCAACGCCGTCATCCTCCGCGGCGGTTCGGCCGCCCGGAACACCAATGCCGCGCTGATCTCGATCCTGCGCGAGGTCGCCGGGGACCAGGGCTTCGAGGCGGACATCATCCAGGGCATCGACCAGTACGGACGCGCCGGCGCCACCGCCCTGATGTCCGAGCGGGGCTCGGTGGACGTGCTCATCCCGCGCGGCGGCCACGACCTGATCCAGTCCGTGGTGCGCACGGCCAGGGTCCCCGTCATCGAGACCGGCGAGGGCAACGTCCACCTGTTCATCGACGCCTCCGCGCCCGTCAAGATGGCCGTGGACATCGCCCTGAACGCCAAGACGCAGCGGGTCTCGGTGTGCAACGCCGCCGAGACCCTGCTCATCCACGCCCAGGCGGAGGAGGCCGGCCGCGAGGTGTTGCGGGCCCTGTCCCGCACCGGCGTGTTCCTGCACGTGGACGAGGGCGCCCGCGCCTGGCTGCCGGACGGCGCCCAGGCCGAGACCGCTCGGGACGAGGACTGGGGACGGGAGTACCTGGCCCTGGAGATGGCCGTGAAGACGGTGGGATCCCTGGACGAGGCGATCGAGCACATCCAGCGCTGGTCCACCGGCCACACCGAGGCCATCGTCACCAACGACCTGGCCAACGCGGACCGCTTCGTCACCGAGATCGACTCCGCCGCGGTGATCGTCAACGCCTCCACCCGTTTCACCGATGGCGGTCAGCTGGGCCTGGGCGCCGAGGTGGGCATCTCCACGCAGAAGATGCACGCCCGCGGACCCATGGGCCTCGAGGAGCTCACCACCACCAAGTGGGTCCTTCGCGGGGAGGGCCAGGTCCGGATCTGAACGGGGGACGTACTAGGATGGGGCCCAGACATCACCGTGACCTGTGGCCGGATGACCGGCCCCTTCGAGGGAGATCCACCAGATGAACACCATCACCGCCCTGACCGTCCTGGCCGCCGAGGAGCACCTCGTGGTCAACCCGCTGTTCCTGCCGGCCCCGGTCATCGGCGTGGGTTCCTTCCTGCTCTTCCTGCTGATGCTGGCCGCCGTCATGGGCCTGCGCTCCGTCGGCCGGCGCCACGAGGTGCCGGGCGTCGACGACTACCACCAGGGTCGTGGCTACGACGAGCGCGAGCACAGCCACTGGGGAACCCACTGATCCTCCGCCGAACTCCCGCCGCGTAGTGACCGACTCACTCCCCGAGCCCACCCAGACCGTCTGTGACGTGGCCGAGCCCGAAGAGGCCTCGGCGACCCGTCAGCAGGATGGCGGTCGGCGCCGGTTCCGCCTCGGCGTCATGGGCGGCACCTTCGACCCGATCCACCACGGACACCTCGTGGCCGCCTCCGAGGTGGCCGCCGAGCTGGACCTGGACGAGGTCGTCTTCGTGCCCACCGGCAAGCCCTGGCAGAAGGACGGCAACAAGGTGTCCCCGGCCGAGCACCGGTACCTGATGACGGTCATCGCCACCGCCTCCAACCCGCGCTTCACGGTGTCCCGGGTGGACATCGACCGTCCCGGACCGACCTTCACCGCGGACACCCTGCGTGACCTGCGCATCCTGCGGCCCGAGGCGGAGCTGTTCTTCATCACCGGGGCGGACGCCCTGGAGCAGATCATGACCTGGAAGGACGTGGACACCCTCTGGGACATGGCCCAGTTCGTCGGTGTCACCCGTCCGGGGCACGACCTCGTGGAGGTCGGCCCGGAGACGGGTGTGATGCTGATGGAGATCCCGGCGATGGCCATCTCCTCGACCGACTGCCGCGCCCGGGTCCAGGCCCACAAGCCGGTCTGGTACCTCGTGCCGGACGGCGTGGTCCAGTACATCGCCAAGCACCTCCTGTACCTGCCCGAGGCCCACGGCCCGGGCGGCGGGCTGGGCGGGCGCCGCAGCCAGGACGCACCGGAGGTCCGTGCGTGAGTGCCGCTGACCCCACCCAGACGCCCGGGTCCGCCCGCCGTCCCGAACGCCAGCACCGCCGGGTGGACACCGAGGCCGGTGCGCCGGCGGGGGAGACCGCCGAGGCGATCCTCGACCTGCCCGCCTCCGGGGTCGACCCGGCCGACGTCGGCCCGCTGACCGGTACGTTCCCCGGGGTGCTCCCCGGCGTGGCCGAACTGCCCCTGCTCAAGGACGGGCGGGTCGTGTCCCGCCCCGGCCAGGCCCCCGCCGCCCTGGCCCGCGTCTTCGAGTCCGATGCCCCCACCGGGTACACCGTCGCCAGCGACGGGGTGCCGGTGGGCCCCGATGGCCGACCGCTCACCCGTCGCCAGTTGCGCGAGATGCGCCGGCGCCAGGAGTCCGGCGCCGGCCCGGAGTCCTCGCCCTCCACGGCCCGACGCGCGGAGGCACCGGCAGGTGCCCCGGCCGGACTCGCGGGAGAGGGCGAGGAGCCGGTCACCAGGGAGTCGCTGGCCCTCGAGGCCGCGGCCCTCGCCGAACGCCTCGCCGCCGCCGGTGATGACCCCGCGAACGTGGACCCGCAGTTGCTGCGGCAGCAGGAGGCGCTGGCGGAGAAGGCCCGTCTCCTCAACCAGACCGGCACGCTGGCCATCGTTCCCCGCGCGGCACCCGTCGAGTCGGCCGGCGCCGAGCCCGCCGCCGAGTCCGTGCGCCATGAACCGATCCAGGCGCAGTCCGCCCACGGGCTGGACTCCCTGCCGGCCTCGGAATGGGGTTCCCGGGAGCGCACCCTGGTGATCGTGGCCGCGGTCGTCTTCGCCATCCTGGTCATCGCGCTGATCATCGCCCTGGCCCTGTGACCACCGTCGTACCACCCACCCTCCAGGAGTTGCCCGTGACCGTCCCCCCCACCACCCTGACCGCGCTGAAGCTGGCCGGCCAGGCCGCAGCAGACAAGCAGGCCACCGACATCGTGGCCGTCGACGTGGCCGAGCGGATGGGGCTGACCGATGCGTTCCTCATCGCCTCGGCCTCGTCGGAGCGGCAGGTCGTCGCCGTGGTGGACGAGGTCGAGGAGGTGCTCAGCCGGCAGCTGAAGCTCGACGTGATCCGCCGTGAGGGCAAGGCCGGCGGCCGCTGGGTCCTGCTGGACTACGGGCACTTCGTGGTGCACGTCCAGCACGAGGAGGAGCGGGTGTTCTACGCCCTCGACCGCCTGTGGAAGGATGCCCCGCTGATCGACCTCGGTCTCACGGACGGGGTGGGAGCCGGTGAGCCCGGTTCGACCATCACCCCGGACGACGCCCCGCGGGACTGGACCCCTGGCGCACCGGGTGAGGCCCAGGCGCAGTAGGCCGCGTCAGGGGCCGAGACGCCACCGGGGCGGGAACCCGCCCCGGTGGCGGCACGGGCAATCGCCGGCCGACTGCCCGTGCCGGACCTCGATTTGCGAACCGGTCGAGGAGCTGTGTATATTTATCGAGTTGCTTCGGACGGGACGGAAACGAAACGGCCGGGGAAACACCCTTCTGGGGGTATGGCGCAGTTGGTAGCGCGTCTCCATGGCATGGAGAAGGTCAGGGGTTCGAATCCCCTTACCTCCAC
>NZ_CALMQR010000091.1:0-23513 GCF_937871995.1 uncultured Citricoccus sp.
GGGGAAGGGCGGCCACCGCCAGGCGCAGGCGCGTCCGGCGCCGTCCCGATGCTCGGCCGGCACCGCCGTCCGTGCCGCCTGCACCCGACGGGTCACCGTCGTCGGGCTCGGCGGACGAGCCGGCCAGGTGGGCCGGTGGGGGAGCGGCGAGGCGCCGGCGGATCAGCGCCCGCTCACGGCGCAGGGCGGATCGCTCTCGGCGCCGCAGGGAGCCGGACCGGTCCGGGGAGGGTCGTCCGCGGGAGACGGTGGCGGGGCCGCGCGAGGCAGGGCGTCGGCGCGGTGACGGTTCGGGTGTGCACGGGACTCCGGTGGCCATGCCGCGAGCACATCAGGTCGCGGCGGGCCTCCGCCGGGGGGTGCCGTGGGGGCGGGGACGGCGCGCCGGGCGTCGGTCGGCGGTGGAGTACCGGCTCAGACGGAGGCGGGCGCCGGCGTCTTGGCCGGCGTGGAACCGGAGGACGCCGGGGCGGGGGAGCCGGACGTCTTCTCGGCCGGGGCCGGGCTGCTCGAGTCCGTGGAACCGGTGGAGGACGCCGAGGAGCCCTCGGAGCTGCCGGAGCCGTTCGAGGACGCCGCCGTGGAGGCACCGCTGCCCTTGGAGCCGGATCCGTCCGAGCGGGAGTCGGTGCGGTAGAAGCCGGACCCCTTGAACACGACGCCCACGGAGTTGAACTTCTTGCGAAGCGTGCCCTCACACTCGGGGCAGACCGTGAGCGAATCGTCGCTGAACGACTGGACGATGTCGAACGCGTGACCGCAGTCCTTGCAGGCGTAGGCGTAGGTGGGCACCGGGGACACTCCTTCCGGCCAGCCGTGGGCCGGGCAGGGACAGACCGTTCCGTCCGCCGGGCGGGCTTGGCACTCGCACGTTTCGAGTGCCAATGCTACACCCCCGGGGACGTCTCCTCGTCGCCGAACCACGTGAGGCCGTCGGCGGTGACCGCCCCGTCCACCGGCACGTCGAACTCCCCGGCGGGGATGAACCCGCGGCTCATGAGCTCGTGCCGGAACACGGACGCGAGGGTGACCGGTCCGTTCTCACCGTTCGTGCCGTCCTGGCGCTGCCGGCGCACCCCGGCCAGGAATCGGTCGTAGTACCCGCCACCCTGTCCCATCCGGATGCCGCGCAGGTCCACCACCTGGGCGGGCACCAGGACGAGGTCCACGGTGCGCATCGTCTCGAGCCCGTACCGTTCGCCGACCGGCTCGTCGATGGGGGCCACGGGGCTGCGGGCCAGTTCCACACCCGGGAACCAGCGCGCCCAGGACAGCTGGCGCTCCGGCTCGGTGATGGGCACCAGCACCTCGACCCCGGCCTCGTGCAACGCCTGGCGCAGCGGGCCGGTGTCCGGCTCGGTCCCGTAGGACATCACGACGGCGGCGCGCCGGTGGCGTGCGCGCGGCAGGTACCAGTCGAGCACGTGGCGGGTGAGGGCGCGCGACTGCTCGGCCCTCTCGTCCTCGCCCAGCTCGCGGCGCCGCGCCCGCCACAGCGTGCGGACGTCCTGCTTGCGCCACTGCAGCGTTTCCTCGGGCGTGGATCCGCGGTCGCCGGTCAGCTTGGCGGAGTACTGGGCCTCGGGCTGGTTCTGGGGTGCGGTTTCGTTGGGGGACACGTCTCCCATTGTGCCCCGCCGGGACACCTCGGGTCCGTGGCTCCGACCGGGCCATAGGATCGAGCCATGGCTCCCGCGCAGAACCACTCCTGGCCCTTGACCCTGGAGCACGGGGACCTGGTGCTGCGCCCCTTCCGGCGCTGGGACCAGGAGGAGTGGATGGCACTGAGGTCCCGGAACCGTGCCTGGCTGCAGCCGTGGGACGCGACGAACCCGGTGCCGGAGACGGGGCTGAGGAGCTTCTTCGAGATGGTCCGGGTCCTCAACCGCAGCGGCCGGGACGGCACGGGACTGCCGTGGCTGATCTGCCTGCGCACCACGGTCGCCGGGGACCCGGTCATCGCCGGCCAGTTGAGCGTGTCCTCGATCGTGCGCGGCTCGGCCCAGTCCGCCTCGATCGGCTACTGGATCGACCAGGCGTGGGCCGGTCGGGGGATCGTCCCCACCGCCGTGGCGCTGGCCGTGGACCACTGCTTCGCGTCCCTGGGCCTGCACCGGATCGAGATCAACATCCGTCCCGAGAACGCGGCCAGCCGCAGGGTGGTGGAGAAGCTCGGCTTCCGGCACGAGGGACTGCGCAAGGACTTCCTCCACATCGACGGCGCGTGGCGCGACCACGACTCCTACGCGCTGACCGCCCCCGAGGTCCCCGGGGGACTGCTCTCCCGCCTCGAGCACGGGCGGCCCGCCGGCTGAGGGCGCCCGGCGGGCCGTCCGCACGAGTCCCCGACACCGGCGCACCGAGCGGGGAGGGCCGGCGCGCCCGGGTGCGGGGTACGGAGAAGGCGCAGGTCCACGCAACACACCGTGTTGAATCACATGTCGGTAGTTCCCTGCCGGTAGCCTTGGCGGAGTGGACGCAGGCACGGGTATTCTCGAGGAGTCGCTCAGCCTCGCCTTGGGCTACCTTCCGGACATCCGCCTGCACGCCTCACTGGTGCTGTGCGCACTGGTGGTGGCGTGGGTGATCGCCATCCACCGGAGGGCAACCCGCCAGCCCCCGTCCAGAAGCCACCGGAGGAAGTCCATGTCGCGCAACTCCCAGTCCACGCCCGGGGTCGCAGGCCGTTCCCGCGTGTCGTCCGGGTCCGGGTTCCGGATCAGGTGGGACCGCACGATCATCGCCCTCGTGGCAGTGCTGGCCCTCGTGACCGCGGTGGTGACCGGCCTGGCCGCCGCCCTCGGTGCGGGAACCGGTGCGGCCGCCGTCATCTCCGCCCTGCTGGCCGTGGCCGGCGTCGCCTCGTTGCGGGCGCTGGCGCTGCGGGACCGCAAGCGGCGGCGTGACGAGCGGATCGAGCAGGCGTTCACCGAGGCGATGAGTCCGGCTCAGCCGACCGCCGGGCCCACCGGTCACGGTTCCGCCACCGTCTTCGACGCCGCCTCCGGCACGCCCACGGACCAGCGGGACGATGCCGACGTCGTGGCGCCGCCGGCGGCTGACCCGCGCCCGGACGCCGAACCGGCCCCGGTTCCCGACCCGACCCCGGGGACCCGGGCTGACGACGCCCCGCGGCCGTCCGTCCCGCGCCCGACCTACCTGGACGCGGCCGAGGCGCACCGTCCGCTGCCGGAACCCCTGGCCCGCCCGGAGGTCCCGGCCCACCAGCCGGGCACCAAGCTCAAGGCCGGAGTGTCCGATGAGTACCTGGCCAAGGTCCAGGCCACGGCCAACCGTCCCCTGGACCTGGACAAGGTCCTGGAACGCCGCCGGGCCGTCTGACGACGGGGGACGGGCCGATGCTCCGGCCGGCGCCCGGAGAGCACGCGGAGAACCGGCAGGTCGCGTACCTGTCCTCCCCGGACGTGCGCTCGAGCATCGAGCGCGTCCTGGAGGTCCAGGGCCTGAGGCCGCTGCACGATGCCGAACTGGTGGACCTCCAGCACCGCCCCGGCGCCGGCGCCACCGGCGTCTTCCGGGTCCGGACGGCACCCGGCCCCGGTGAGTCCACGCCACCCGAGCTGTACGTCGCCCTGACCGCGGAATCGGTCCCCGAGGACGCCGTGATCGATGCCGGCCGCGCCGCGGACACCGACTGGTCCGCGTGGTTCCACCCCCACGACCCACGGCTGCACGGACTGGCGCTGGCCTCGGACCCCGAGTCCGTGGCATCGGTCTGGGGCGCCGGGGATCCCCTGACGGACCTGCAGACCGTCAGCTACCGACCGCTGCGGCGGGCGGTCCTGCGGGCCGTGTTCGGCAGCCGGACCGTGTTCCTGAAGGTGATGCGCGGCGGCCAGGCCACGGCACTGCACCACCGGCACGTGCTGCTGGCGGCGGCCGGCGTTCCGGTCCCGCCCGTGCTGGGCCCACCGGTGGCCGACGTCCTGGCCCTGGGGCAGGGCGCGGGCACGGTCCTGGCGGGACAGATCATGGCGGACGGCGCCCGGCGGATCGATCCGGCCGAGGTCACCCAGCTGCTGGACCGCATGCCCGCCGAGCTGCTGTCCCTGCCGCAGCGGGAGGCGTGGGCGGACCGCACTCCCTCCTACGGCCATGCCGCGGCCACGGCGCTGCCTGACCAGGCCCGTCGTATCCGGTCCCTGGTGGACCACCTGCAACGGCAACTGGACTGCTCGGACCGCGGCCCCGTGGTGCCCGCCCACGGTGACCTCTACGAGGCGAACCTGCTGGTGGCGGAGGGGCGGATCAGCTGCGTGCTGGACATCGACGGTGCCGGTCCCGGGCACCGGGTGGACGACCTCGCCTGCTTCCTGGGGCACCTTGCGGTGCTGCCGACGGTCGACGAGCGGTACGTGTTCACCGACTCGGCGCTGCGCCGGTTCCACTCGCACTTCGTGACGACCGTGGACCCCGCCGCCCTGGCGTGCCGGTCGGCATCGGTGGCGCTGTCCCTGGTGGCCGGTGCCCGGGACTCCGGACGCCGGGACTGGCAGTCGGCGGCCCGGAAGCGGCTGGACATCGCGGAGTCGCTGCTCGGGCTGCCTCAGTCGGCCTCGGGCTGGTAGTCCTTCTCATCCACCAGCCGGTAGCCCACGCCCCGGACGGTGACGAAGCGGGAGGCTCCGAGCTTGTTGCGCAGGTAGCGCACGTACACGTCCACCACGTTGGAACCGGGGTCGAAGTCGTAGCCCCAGACCCGGGACAGCAGCTGTTCCCGGCTCAGGGCCTGGCCCGGGTGGCGCATGAACGTCTCGGCCAGGGAGAACTCCCGGGCGGAGAGGTCCACCTCCACCCCGCCGATCGCGGCCACGTGCCGCAGGGGGTCGAGCTCCAGGTCCGCATGGCGCAGCACCGGGTCCTCGGGGGCCTGGCCGTTGCCGTTGTCACCGCGCAGCCGCAGCCGGACCCGGGCCACCAGCTCGGCGAAACGGAACGGCTTGGGCACGTAGTCGTCGGCGCCCGAGGTCAGCCCGGTGACGGTGTCCTCGCCGGAGGTGCGGGCGGTGAGGATGATCACCGGCAGGCTCGCGTCCTGCGCCCTGATCCTCTTGAGCACCTCGAACCCGTCCATGTCCGGCAGCCCCAGGTCCAGGATGACCAGCTCGAAACCACCGGTCAGGGCCAGCACGAGGCCCTCGCGACCGGTGGCGGCGACGGTGGTCGCCAGGCCCTCCGCCTTCAGGCCCTTGGCCACGAACGAACTGATCCGCGGCTCGTCTTCGATCATCAGAATCTGGCTCACGCCACACCGTCCTTGGAAGGGGGTTGCTGGTCCCCGGGGGCCCCGGCCCCCGGGATGGACGTCTCGAGGGCCCGGCCGGTCCGGCACGTCGTCGTGTCATCCGCCTCCGACGGTACCGCCGGGGACGATCCGTCGGCCGGAGGGTCCTCCTCGGTCAGGGGCAGGTCCATGAAGAAGGTCGACCCGATGCCGGGCGCGGACTGGACGTCCACCGTGCCCCCGTGGGCGCTCACGATCGCGGTGACGATGTTCAGGCCCAGCCCCGAGCCCTCGGCGCGGGTGCTGTTGGCACCACGGCCGAAGCGCTTGAAGATGCGCTCCCGGTCCTCGGGCCGGATGCCGAAGCCCTGGTCCCGGACCCACAGCCGCAGATGGCCGTTGAGCACCTGGGAGCCGAGGGAGACCTTGGACGCGTCCTCGGAGTACTTCACGGCGTTGGAGGCCAGCTGCAGCCAGGCCTGGGTGATGCGCCGGCCGTCGAGGGGGACCGTCATGTCCGCCGCGTGGTCCAGCGTCCAGACCCGATCGCCCAGCTGCGTGGCCTTGCCCAGGACGTCGCGCGTCAGGGCACCCACCTCCATCGGATCGGGTTCGACGAAGTCCGGCCGGCCCGACGTGGCCAGGGTCACCAGGTCCTCCACCAGCAGGCGCATGCGGTCCAGCTCGTCGAGCGCGATCTCCCGCACCTCGCGCACGTCGGCCGGGTCCTCGGCGTCCTGCAGTTCCAGGTGGCCCTGGACGATGGTGATCGGGGTCCGCAACTCGTGGCCGACGTCGTCCAGCAGCTGCCGCTGCGATGAGAACGACTCCTGGAGCCGGTCCAGCATCTCGTTGAACGTGGTGGCCAGCTCGGCGACGTCATCCTGACCGGAGACGGGGACGCGGCCGTTGAGGTCCGTCCCGGAGATCTCCGCGGCGGTGGACTGCAGGGTGCGCAACGGCCGCAGCAGCCGTCCCACCAGCACCCAGCCGGCCAGGCCGACCACACCCATCACGCCCAGGCCGACCCCGCCGTAGGACAGGAACGAGGAGTTGAGCCCCGCCAACTGGGCGGAGTAGTCGAAGGCCAGCAGCAGCATCGACGGGGCGGTGTCGTTGTCGAAGCGGATGGGGACCGCGATCGCCCGGTAGGTGGTCTGGGCCGTGGAGACCGTCTCGAGCCGGACCGAGTCGCCCCCGAAGTGGCCCTGGGCCCACGAGATCAGCTCGGGGTCGTCCTCGAGGCGCACCTCGACGGCATCCGAGGCGGTCCAGCTGATCCGCCCGTCCCGCAGGCCCAGCATGCCCTCGTCGTCGGCGGGCAGGGTGCGCTGCATGGCGGTGAAGACCAGCTGGTCCGAGGCGGAGAAGGGCTCACCGGTCTCGGGATCGATGCCCTCCTGGGCGAGGATACGAAACTCCTGGACCGAACGCTTCAACGAGTCGTCGATCTGCCCGTTCATGACGGCGCGCTGCAGCAGGTAGGCCGTGGCACCGGACAGCAGCAGCGCCAGGGCGGTCAGCAGGACCAGCAGTCCGACCACGCGGGTGCGCACGGGCAGTGCGCTCCAGCGGCGGACCGGGCGCGCACGGCTCAGCAGGCCGCCGGTCCGGGAGGCATCCCGGCCAGGCGGGTGGGCGCGCGGGATCATGCGTGCCCGCCGGGGGACGCATCAGTCATCGTCGTCATGCCCGTCGTCGTCACCTTCATCCCCGTCGTCATCGTCATCGTCCCGGTCGTCATCATCGTCATCGGCGGGCGACTGCGGTGCCGGGGCGGGGACGGGCTGCGGGGCCGCCGGCGGGGCCTGGCGGGTGCGGGGCTGTGCGGCCTGGCTGTCGGAGCCGGTGTCCCCGGAGGACGCCGAGCCGCCGGAGGAACCCGCACGGGCCGGGGCAGACGTCTCCGGGGCGGGACGGGCGGAGATCCTCGCCCGGGAGACGGCCGGGCCGGATCCGTCCGTGCGGCCCGTGTCGCCCGATGTCCCGGCGGCCGAGGGTGTCCGGTCCTGCGGGGAGGACGGGGCGGTCGAGGCGTCGCCGGGGGAACCGGTCCCGGCCGCGGAGGGCGCGTTGTGCTGCTGCGCCGTCGGGGCATCCGTCACGGCGATCAGCGGGGCCAGTTCCACGGAGCTGGGCCGGGCCGCGAGGACCGCGACGCCCAGAGCCGCCACGACCGCCACCACCATCAGGACGACGGCGGCCTTCAATCCTCTGCCCGCGTTCTTCATGGCCATGATCCTTCCGCATCCGGATGAGCCGAAGATGAGAGACCGGCCCCGGTCGATGAGGAGAGGACGACCATCCGGCGGACGGGGGCCGACGCGGCGGGGGCCGACGCGGCGGGGGCGGACCGGCGGTGGCGGACCGGCAGGGTCACCCGGTCGGGGGATCGCCGTCCTGGTCCGCGTCCGGATCCGGGTCCTGCCCGGGGTCCGGAGCCCGGGCCTCGTCCACGGCCTGCTCGGCATCCAGCTCCAGGGCCAGGTCCAGGGCCTGGTCGAGGGTCTGGTCGAGGGCCAGGTCGAGGGTCTGGTCCAGGTCCGCCTCCGACTGCGCGTCCCCACCCTGCTCCGCCTGCGGGTCCGGGTCCTGCTCCGAGGAGGCGGCGTCCGCACGGAGGCGGGCCAGGGCGGCGCCCTCCTCGTCACCAGCCAGGTCCAGGGACTGCGCCAGCCCCAGCCAGGCCGCCATCCGCAGGTACCGGGCCGTGTCCTGCTGCTCCGTGATCATCCGGAACAGGGAGGCCGCCTCCTCGGCCCGCTCCTGCTCCAGGAGCACGTAGGCGGCGAACAGCTCGGCGTTGGAGGCCGCGGTGGTGTCCTGGGAGGCGGCGAACAGGTCCGCCGCCGTCAGCGCCGAGGACACCGCGGCCGGGCCCTGGCGCAGGGCCCACAGCCCGCGGGCACGGGTGTCCGTGAAGTCTGCCTCGTGCCACGCCGCGGAGGAGTCCTGGGCCAGGGCGATCGCCTCGTCCAGCAGGGCCACCCCCCGCTCCTGGCCCAGCTCGCACAGCACGTGGCCGAGGGCGTGCAGGGCCTGGGGCAGCACGGCCGGGTCGTCCTCGTCCTCGACCCGGCGGGCCAGCTCGACGGCCCGGGAGAACCGTTCTGCCGCGTCCTCGGCACGTTCCTGCCGGTTCAGCAGGGCCCCGGCCGCCAGGCACATCCGGGCGGCCTCGGCCAGGGACCCGGCCTCCTGGAACAGGCCCGACGCGCGGTCCCAGTGCTCCAGCGCCTCGTCCGGACGCCCCTGGTGACGGGCGGCGTGGCCCAGGTCCACGAGTGCCCGGGCCAGCCCGGGCAGCCGACGGGCGGCCTCCTCGCGGCGCACCAGTCCCGCCAGGACGCGCTCGGCGAGCGCGTGCTCCTCGGCCTCGAGCAGCTGGTGCCCCAGGGCCAGGGTGAGGTCCGAGGCCTCCGGCACCTCGCCCTGCTCGGCCTGGGCGACCGCGACCTTCCAGGCGAGGATGGAGGACTGCTGGTCGCCGGCGTCGTGCGCCAGGCCCGCCAGCAGCGCAGCCGCCGACGCCGCGCCCTTCCGGACCCCGGCGGCGGCGTGCAGCTCCACGGCGCGCAGCGCGTCGGCCGCTGCCTGGGCCGCGTCACCGAGCTCGTGGGCGACCACAGCCTTGAGCATCCACATGGCCGCGCGGACCGCGCGGTTGGCCTTGCCGGCCAGCACCTCGTCCGCGACCTCCGCCGCGCTCTCGGGCTCATGGGACATCAGGTGGACGTGGGCCAGGAACATCCGGGTCGAGGACAGGGACTCCGGGGCCACGGCGATCCCGGCGCCCACCCGGGCGTCCAGGATGTCCAGGCACTCCTCGAGCAGGTCCACCGCCGGATCCAGGCGGCCGTCCTCCACGTTGCGCACCGCCAGCGCCACCAGCACGTCCGGCAGGACGGTGTCCACGGAGCGCGCGGACCGGGCGCGCTCGGCCTCCAGCAGGCCCTCCAGCACGGTGGCCTCGAACGACTCCGGTTCGCGCAGCAGCATGGTGCCCAGCTCGGACTCCATCCGGGCCTGGTGGGGATACCCGGCCTCCACCAGCAGCTGGGAGCGCTCCGCGATGTACCGGGTGGCCGCGGCATGGTCGCCCTGCATCTCCGCCACCGAGGCCAGTGCGCGCAGCAGTCCGGCCCGGTTGAACGGGTCCTGGCCGCCGCGGGCCTGCAGACCGGCGCGGGCCGCGCGCCCGGCCAGGGCCAGGTCCTCCGCGTAGGCGGCCTCGTAGGAGGCGTCCAGCCAGCCGCGGGCCGTCTCCGGGTCGTCCTGGGAGTTGGTCAGCGAGCGCCGGGCCAGCACGGCGCCCAGCCGCGGCGCCAGGTCCTCGGGCAGGCCCGGGGTGGGCGTGTCCTCCTCGCTCACGACCGGCCCTCCCTTCTCTCGAATCCAGTGGTATGCGTGCACAGCCCACCCAGTATTCCAGAGACGCGGGGGAGGGGCGGGGTCGGCGCCCGCGGCCTCCTAGACTGGAGTCCATGGATTTCGACACCAGGGCGGGTGCCTACGGAGTGATCGTCCAGGACGGAGCCCTGTTGCTGAGCCTGTGGCAGGGGCCGCGTGAGGCGATCTGGACGCTGCCCGGCGGCAGGATCGAGCTGGGGGAGCAGCCCGAACAGGCCTGCCTGCGCGAGATCGAGGAGGAGACCGGGTACACGGCCCGCCTCGACGGCCTGCTCGGTGTCATCAGCCGCACCATCGACCCGGAGCACCGGACCCATGCCACGCGGCGCTCCCTGCTGGCGGTCCAGGTGCTGTACCGGGCCGAGATCGTCTCCGGCCGGCTGCGCGCCGAGGTCGGGGGGTCATCCATCGACGCCGCGTGGCTTCCGCTGGACGAGCTGCACCGGTACCGGACCTCCCCGCACGTGCACCATGCCCTCGACCTGGCCGGGGTGCGCCGATGAGGCGCGCCGCGCCGGGCTGGGCCGCCGCGAGTCTCGCCCTCACCGTGACCCTGGCCGGGTGCACTCCCGCGGACTCCGGCCCGGGCGCCACCGCCTCCTCGACGGCGGGACCGGTGACGGTGGTCGGGGGAACCCGGCCCGAGGAGCAGCTCCTGGCCCGCGTCGCGGTCCGGCACCTGCAGAACCACGGTGTCAACGCCGTCATGGGCGAGCCCTCGACCGTCCCCTGGGGTGCCGCCGGAGACCAGCAGGTGGCGATCGTCGACTCGCTCGCCATGGCCTCCGAGGTCGCCCCCGCGGCCCTGGCCGGCCCGGTCCCGACGCCGTCCCCGTCACCGACGGCGTCGGCCGCGCCCACCGCGGGCGCCTCCCCGGCGACCGGTGGGCCGTCCCCGGGCACCGGGTCACCCACCCGCACGGCGAGCCCCACGGACCCGGCCCCGGCCTCCCCGACCGGTCACCCGACCGCCACCGGCACCGCCACGCCGCTGCCGGACGGCGCCCCGGCCTCCGACGCCGCGGGCACCACGGCCATCGTGGTGGACCACCTGCCCGAGGGCACCGAGGTCATCGGGGAGTCCGCCGGGACGTTGCGGCTGCAGGCCGTGACCACGACGGCCACGGCCGGCCTGTACTCGATGGAGGAGCTGGGCGACCTCAACGGCCTGTGCGACCGGATGGTCTTCACCCCCGAGGCCGCCGGGGCCCTCGAGACCCGTCGGCTCGAGGTCCTGGCCGGCTGCGAACCGGACGAGTGGATCGCGCCGGGCGAGGACGGACCGGCCGCCGACCTGGTGACGGGACGGGCCGACGTCGCCATGCTCTACGGCACCGATCCAGCGATCGCCGACCACGCCCTGGTGCCCCTGGGCGACCCCGAGCGGATCCTGCCCGAGGGCCGGGTCCTGCTCGTGGCCGATCCTCAGGACGTGCCCGGCACCGCGACCGGAGCGCTGGGCGAGCTCGCCGGACAGCTGAGCGGGGAGCACCTGGCCGAGCTGCAACGGCTCTCCGCCGGCCCGGACGCCCTGCCGCCCGAGGAGGCCGCCCAGTACTGGTTGGTGTCGGCCGGCCTGGAGCAGGCACCGGAGCGCTGGTTCTAGGGGCCGGATTCCCGTCTTCCCGGTGGGTGATACGCGCCAAGTCGCGCCCTGCGGTGGGAGGATGGTGGGCATGGCAAAGACACGGACCGGTCAGATCAAGCAGTCCTCCAAGCTCCTGAACGTGCGGTACGACGTGCGCGGGCCGATCCTCGAGGAGGCCCAGCGCATGGAGGCGGCCGGCCACCGCATCATGAAGCTGAACATCGGCAACCCCGCCCCCTTCGGCTTCGAGGCCCCGGACGCGATCCTCAAGGACATGGTCTCCCACCTGCCGCACGCGCAGGGATACTCCGACTCCCAGGGCATCTACTCGGCCCGGACCGCGGTCAGCCAGTACTACCAGTCGCGCGGGATCATGGGCATCGAGGTGGAGGACATCTTCATCGGCAACGGCGTCTCCGAGCTGATCTCCATGGTGCTGCAGGCCCTGGTCGACGACGGCGACGAGGTGCTCATCCCCGCCCCGGACTACCCGCTCTGGACCGGCGCCACCACGCTGTCCGGCGGGCGTGCCGTGCACTACCGCTGCATGGAGGAGGAGGGCTGGGCCCCGGACCTGGAGGACATCGAGGCCCGGATCACCGACCGCACCAAGGCGATCGTCATCATCAACCCGAACAACCCCACCGGGGCGGTGTACTCCCGCCAGGTGCTCTCCGGGATCGTGGAGATCGCCCGCAAGCACAACCTGGTGTTGATGAGCGACGAGATCTACGAGAAGATCCTCTACGACGGTGCCCGTCACATCAACGCCGCCGGACTGTCCGACGACGTCCTCACCCTGACGTTCTCCGGGCTGTCCAAGGCGTACCGCGTGGCCGGGTACCGGGCCGGCTGGGTAGCGATCTCCGGGCCGAAGCACCGCGCCACGGACTTCATCGAGGGGCTCACCCTGCTCTCCAACATGCGCATGTGTGCCAATGTCCCGGGCCAGCACGCCATCCAGACCGCCCTGGGCGGTTACCAGTCCATCAACGACCTCATCCTGCCCGGCGGACGGCTGCTCGAGCAGCGCAACACCGCCCAACGGCTGCTGGCCGAGATCCCCGGCGTCACCGTGCAGCCCGCCCACGGCGCGCTCTACCTGTTCCCGCGGCTGGACCCGGAGGTCTACGAGATCGAGGACGACGAGCAGTTCGTCATCGAGCTGCTGCGCGCCCAGAAGATCCTCGTCTCCCACGGCCGGGCCTTCAACTACCCGGACACGGACCACTTCCGGCTGGTCACGCTGCCCAACGTCCGGGACCTGGAGATCGCGATCGAACGCATCGCCGACTTCCTGGAGGAATACCGTGAGCGCTAAGAAGCACGTGATGGACTTCGAGGGACCACCCTGGGAGCTGCTGCGCGCCCGGACCCGCGACGGGGTCATCAAGGGACCCGCGGACATCCATCCCGACTCCAAACCGGGGTACCTGGGCGGCAGGGCCGAGGGGGAGGCCACCCTGGCCATCCGCGCCGAACGGCTCTCGCAGCTGCAGGAGCTGCTCTACGCCAACGGCGTGTCCGGCAACGGCAAGGGTGCCTCCGTGCTGCTGGTGGTCCAGGCCATGGACACCGCCGGCAAGGGCGGGATCATGCGCAACGTGGCGGGTGCCATGGACCCCCAGGGGGTGGAGACCGCGGCCTTCAAGGCCCCCACCGAGGAGGAGAGGAGCCACCACTTCCTGTGGCGGGTCCGCAAGCACCTGCCCGACCCCGGTTTCGTGGCGGTCTTCGACCGGTCCCACTACGAGGACGTGCTGATCCACCGGGTGCGGCAGCTGACCTCACTGCACACGATCGAGCGGCGGTACGAGGAGATCCGGCGGTTCGAGCGGGACCTGGCGGAGCGCAACACGCGGATCGTCAAGGTCATGCTGCACATCACCAAGGAGGAGCAGCAGGACCGGCTGGCCGAACGGCTGGACCGTCCGGACAAGTTCTGGAAGTACGCACCCGGTGACGTGGACGAGCGCGCCCACTGGGACGAGTACATGGACGCCTACCGGGTCGCGATCGAGGAGACGGACGCGGACCACGCCCCGTGGTTCATCGTCCCGGCCAACCGCAAGTGGTACTCACGGATCGCCGTCCAGGAGCTGCTGATCACCGCCCTGGAGTCGCTGGAACTGCAGTGGCCGCCCGCGGACTTCGACGTGGCCCTGGAGAAGCGGCGGCTGGCGGAGAGCTGACCCGGGCGGCCGGGGGACCGGCGCCGGTGGGTGGACGGTGGCGCCGCGGCCTGTCGTCCCCGCCGGTTGAGCGCTGTGGGCGAACACCCCTTGCGGCACCCCCGGGGGCACCGGTCTAGGGTGGGATGACAGACCGATCCATCCGCTCTCCAGGAGGTACCGACATGACCGGACAGCAGTTGCAGGGACAGACCATCGCCTTCCTCGCCACCCGGGGCGTGGAGCAGGTCGAGCTCACCTCGCCGTGGGAGGCCGTCAAGGCCGCCGGCGGCCAGCCGGTGCTCGTCTCCCCCGAGTCCGACTCCATCACCGCGATGAACGGGGACTGGGAGCACGGCGACTCCTTCCCCGTGGACCACCAGGTCGGCTCCGTCTCCTCCGGGCAGTTCGATGCGCTCGTGATGCCCGGTGGCACCCTGAACGCCGACGCGCTGCGGGCCGACCAGGACGTCCAGGCGTTCGTGCGCGGCTTCTTCGAGGAGCACAAGCCGGTGGCCGCCATCTGCCACGCGCCCTGGACCCTCATCAGTGCCGGGGTGGTCTCCGGCCGGAAGCTCACCAGCTACCACTCCCTGTCCGAGGACCTGCAGAACGCCGGTGCCACCTGGGTGGACGAGGAGGTCGTGGTCGACCAGGGCCTGACCACCAGCCGGAACCCGGGCGACCTGGAGGCGTTCAACGCCAAGCTCGTGGAGGAGTTCGCCGAGGGCAGGCACGCCGGCCAGACGGCCTGAGCCGTCGGCACGACGACACATTCCGGCCCCGGCCGGACCCGCAGGTCGCGGGTCCTGCCGGGGCCGGCGGCGTGGGTGCCTCAGCCCGTGAACAGGGCGGAGGCCTTCAGGGCCGTCTGGACCAGCCCGTAGGCCAGTGCGGCGATGACGATCAGGGCCAGGACGAGGGCAGTCGTCCGGTAGGCACCGCCGGTGCCGGCCGGTTCCCGGGTGACCGGGGCGGCGCCGCCCGCGGTGCTGCTGCCTGCGTTGGGTGTGCTCACTGGACGTACTCCTTCTCGCGGTCCCGGCCCTCCGGGACGTGGTGCTTGGGGTGGACGGGGCGGACCAGGAGGTTGGCGAGGAAGCCGATCGCGAGCAGCCCGACCATGATGTAGAGCGAGAGCGAGTACAGGCTGGCGCCGGTCAGCCCGCTGTCCGCCTGGGCCTCGATCACGCTGTTGACGATCAGGGGACCGGCGATGCCCGCCGCCGACCAGGCGGTCAGCAGCCGGCCGTGGATGGCTCCCACCTGGAAGACCCCGAACAGGTCCTTCAGGTAGGCCGGGATGGTGGAGAAGCCTCCGCCGTAGAAGGACAGGATGACCATCGTGGCGAGGATGAACACGACCACGTTGGCCCCTCCCATCAGGGCGATGACGAGGTACAGCGCCAGTCCGACGCCGAGGTACATCATGTAGTTGTTCTTCCGGCCCCAGGAGTCCGAGGTGGCGGACCAGACGAAGCGGCCGGCCATGTTGGCCAGGGACAGCAGTCCCACGAAGCCCGCCGCCGCCGCCGGGGTGATCCAGTCGAAGTAGTCCTGGATCATGGGAGCGGCGTTCTCCAGGATGCCGATGCCGGCGGTGACGTTGCAGAACAGCACGATCCACAGCAGCCAGAACTGGGGCGTGCGGATCGCCGAGTCCGCGGACACGTTCGCCGTCGTCTGCATCGGCTTGGCGGCCGCCGTCGAGGGGTCCCAGCCGGCGGGCGTCCAGTCCGGGTGCGGGACGCGGATCACGATCGCCCCGAGGGAGATGACGACGGCGTAGACGGCGGCCAGGGTCAGGAAGGTCTGCAGCAGGCCCGCCTCCAGGTTCGCGGGATCGGTGCCGCCGCCGAAGAGGGCCATGAGGCTGTTGGACAGGGGGCTGGCGATCAGGGCGCCACCGCCGAAGCCCATGATGGCCAGCCCCGTGGCCAGCCCGGGCCGGTCCGGGAACCACTTCATCAGCGTGGACACCGGGGAGATGTACCCGATGCCCAGGCCGATGCCGCCCACCACGCCGTAGCCGAGGTAGACCAGCCAGAGCTGCCCCGTGGCGATGCCGAGGCTGGCGACGAGGAACCCGGCCACCCAGAAGGTCCCGGCCACGACCATGGACTTGCGCGGTCCCGACCGTTCCACCCAGGTACCTCCGAAGGCGGCGGCCAGGCCGAGCATGGCGATGGCCACGGAGAAGATCCACCCGACGGCGACCTCACCGGTGTCGAAATGTCCCATCATGGGGATCTTGAAGACGCTGAACGCGTACACCTGGCCGATGCAGAGGTGGATGGCCAGGGCCGCCGCGGGGATCAGCCATCGGTTGAACTGCCGGGGGGCGATGATGGCCTCCCGATCGAGGATGCTGGGCATGGTGGTGCGGTCCCTCTCCGGGTGGCCGCTCGGGGGCGGGTGCGCGGGTCGACGGACCGGAACGGGTCCGTCCGGAATGGTGCGCTGTGATCTGGACCACCGCGTGAGACGTTACCTACAGGTAATCGCCCGGTCAATGCGCCCCGCCGCCGGCGTGCCCGAACACGGGGCGGGCCCTTCGCCGAGTCCCGCCGCGGCGGCCGGTTCAGGCCCCGGCCGGACCGGTGTCCGCACCCGCCCCGGCGGCCCGGGCCCGGACCTCCTGGAGGCGCTGGCGGGCACCGTCCAGCCAGGCCTCGCACCGGTCGGCCAGGGCCTCGCCCCGCTCCCACAGCGCCAGGGACTCCTCCAGCCCGGCACCGCCGGTCTCGAGCCGGGTCACGGTCTCGACCAGCTCGGCCCGGGCC
Source organism: uncultured Citricoccus sp. (assembly GCF_937871995.1). Taxonomy (NCBI): domain Bacteria; kingdom Bacillati; phylum Actinomycetota; class Actinomycetes; order Micrococcales; family Micrococcaceae; genus Citricoccus; species uncultured Citricoccus sp. The sequence goes on from NZ_CALMQR010000091.1 coordinate 16,198, forward strand.
TGTTCGTAGCTCATCCGTGCGATGTCCGAGGTGTCCGCGGCGGAGAACCCCTCCACGGCGGTGGCCTCGGCGGCCCCGTCCTGGCCGGCGGGGGTGGTGCTGGGGGTGCTCATCGGGTCTCCTCTGTGCTGCTCTGGGCGCTGCTCTCGGGGCCCAGGGTGGTTCCGGTGGTGGTGGCGGCGATGCGTCCGGCGGCCACCAGGATGTCCAGGGCGTCACCGGGGGAGACCTGGCCGGCGTCGCGCACCACCCGGCCTCCGTGCTGGACCACGGCGTACCCGCGGTCCAGGGTGTGCTGGGGGGACAGCGAGCGCACGCGGGCCCGCAGGTGCCCCACCGCGTCGTGCTCGCGGTCCAGCTGCCCGGCCAGGGACGTCCGGGCGCGCTCGCGCCACCGCTCCAGGTCGTCCGTCCGCTCGGACATCATCCGTTCCGGGTTCGCCAGCACGGGCCGGGTGCGCAGCGACTGCAGCTGCTGCGCCTCGTGCAGCACGAGCCGCTCCACCCCCGAGGCCAGCCGCGACCGCGCACCGGCGATCGCCTCGCGCTCCACCGCGGCGTCCGGGACGATCCGCTTGGCCGCGTCCGTGGGGGTGGAGGCCCGCAGGTCGGCGACGTCGTCCAGCACGGGCCGGTCCGCCTCGTGCCCGATGGCCGAGACCACCGGCGTTTGGGTGCCCGCCACGGCACGCACCAGGGACTCGTCCGAGAACGGCAGCACGACCTCCTCGAGGGCGCCTCCGCCGCGGGCGATGACGATGACGTCCACCTCCGGGTGCGCGTCCAGCTCGGCGACGGCGGCCATCACCTCGCGCGGCGCGTTCGCCCCCTGCACGGCCACCTCGCGGACCTCGAAGCGGGCGGCGGGCCAGCGCAGGTGGGTGTTGCGCATGACGTCCTTCATCGCGTCCGAGTCACGGCCGGTCACCAGCCCGATGAGCTGCGGCAGGACCGGCAGCGGCTTCTTGCGCTCCGGGGAGAACAACCCCTCCGCCTCCAGCGCGCGGCGCAGCTTCTCCACGCGGGCCAGCAGGTCGCCGAGGCCGACCGGGCGCATGGCCGAGGCGATCATGCTCAGCTTGCCGGTCTTGGTGTAGAAGCTCGGCTTCACGCAGGCCACCACGCGCGAGCCCTGCTCGACCGTGCCGTCCAGGGTGGCGGCGACGTTGCGCCACGCGGTCACCGGCAGCGAGTAGTCCGCGTCCAGGTCCCGCAGGGTCATCCAGGCGTTGCCGCGGATCACCTTGAACTCGATCAGCTGGCCCTCGATCCACGCCTGGGGCGCCCGCTCGAAGTACCGCTTGAGGTTCTCCGAGAGCACTCGCAGCGGCCAGGGGGCATCGGGGGCGGTCTCCGCCGCGGTGGCGGGAGGCGAACCGGCTGCCAGGGGCTCGTCCATGCGGGGCGGATCCTCTCCACGGGTGTCGACGGGTGGGTGCCGACGGGTGGCGTCGTTCCCCTTAGTTCTATCAGTAGGCTGGGCCGCGATAACCCCACCGGTGAACGGAGCCGCGATGCGCACGGTGCTCTCCCTCGTCCTGGCCGTGCTCGCCGGACTGCTCGCGTCCCTGGCCCTGGCCGGGGCCCGCCTCGAGGCCCTGGTCCACACCCCCGGACCCCTCCAGCGGATCGCCGGGCCCCTGTCCGAGGACCCCGGGCTGCGCGCCGCACTGCCCGGCCAGGTGACGTCCCTGGTGCGGGAGAACCTGCCGGCGCAGCTCCCGCCCTTCCTCCGGGAGGGACTGATGGACCTGGCGGAAGGCGCGGCGGACGGTCTCGTGCATGACGACCGCTTCCCCGGCGCCTGGTCGCAGACGCTGGAGCAGACCCGCGTGGAGTGGGTGGAGCGGCTCGAGGTGGTCGAGGCCGGGACGGCCGGGTCCGCCGATGCCACCGTGCACCTGCACCTGGCCCCGCTGGCCGACCTCGGCGTGGACCGGTTGTCCGAGTCCGTCGAGATGTTCCCCGGCGGGGAGTCCGTCGGCCGGGCCGTCCGGGAGGGTGCCGAACAGGCGCTCGCGGACCTGCAGGATCCGGTCACCGCGGACGACGCCGGGGCCTCACCCCTGGTGGTCGACCTCAACGTCCCGGATCCGGCGGAGGTCAACGGCCAGCGGCTCGCCCAGGCGGTGTCCCTGCTGCCGCAGTGGCCCTGGCTGGCCGGCGGGGCCGTCGCCGCGGGCCTGCTGGCCCTGCTGACCGCGCCGCGCGGGCGGCGCTGGGCAGTGCTGGTCGCCGCCGGTGGGACCGCGGTGCTGGCCGGGGTCATCGGCTGGTGGGCACTGGGCCGGCTGGAGGTGACCGGTGTGACCGGCCTGGCGCGCATCGCCGCCGAGTCCCTCACCGAGGGTGTCCGCCAGTACGCCGTGCCGGACACGGTCCTGCTGATGGCCGGCGGCGCCGTCGTGGCGGCCCTGGGCGTGCTCGCCGGACTGTTCTCCCGGGGACGGGCCGGCCGGCGGCGCTGAGGCGTCCATCACCCCCGGTGGCCAGTGGGTGCCCGCTCGGTAGAATGGCCCATATGTCTGCCGTCCCCTCTGTCTCGTCCATGCCTGCCGCGATGCCGACCGCATCCGCCAGCGCTGCCCCCGTCGCCGTCGGGATGCCCCACGTGCCCCGCGCCCGCCGCACCCGCGAGGACGTGGAGGCCGCCGCCGTCGTGGACGGTGACAAGAAGGTCCTGCTGGCCGCGCCGCGCGGGTACTGCGCGGGCGTGGACCGCGCCGTGGTGGCCGTGGAGAAGGCGCTCGAGCACCACGGGGCGCCCGTGTACGTGCGCAAGGAGATCGTCCACAACCGCCACGTGGTGGAGACCCTGGAGCAGCAGGGCGTGGTCTTCGTGGAGGAGCTGGACGAGGTGCCCGAGGGCTCGCTGACCGTGTTCTCCGCGCACGGCGTGTCCCCGGCCGTGGTCAACGAGGCCGCGGACCGGGGCCTCAGGACGATCGACGCCACCTGCCCGCTGGTCACCAAGGTCCACCGTGAGGCCGTGCGCTTCGCCCGGCAGGACCGGCGCATCCTCCTCATCGGCCACGAGGGCCACGAGGAGGTCGAGGGGACCTACGGCGAGGCGCCCGAGCACACCACCGTCATCAACAACCCCGACGAGGCCCGGACGGTCCAGGTCGAGGACCCGGACAACCTGATCTGGCTGTCCCAGACCACGCTCTCCGTGGACGAGACGCTGGAGATCGTGTCCATCCTGCGCGAGCGGTTCCCCAACCTGCAGGATCCGCCCTCGGACGACATCTGCTACGCCACCTCGAACCGCCAGGCCGCGATCAAGAAGATCTCCCCGCAGTGCGACCTGATGATCATCGTGGGCTCGGCGAACTCGTCGAACTCGGTCCGCCTCAAGGAGGTCGCCCTGGAGTACGGTGCGCGGCGCGCCGAGCGCGTGGACTTCGCCCACCAGGTGGACGAGTCCTGGTTCGAGGGCGCGGCCACGGTGGGCCTGTCCTCCGGCGCCTCCGTGCCCGAGGTCCTCGTGCAGGACGTGCTGCGGCTGCTGGCCGAGTACGGCTACGGGGCCGTGGAGGAGGTCGTCACGGCCGAGGAGGACATCATCTTCTCGCTGCCGAAGGAACTGCGCGCCGAGATGAAGAAGGTCGGGGACACCGACCGCTCCCTGGGCGGCCGCAACCGCACCCCCAAGGGCTGATGCCGGACAGTGCCCCGGCGGCCGTCCACCTGGTCCTGATGGGGATCTCCGGCTCGGGCAAGACCACCCTCGCCGAGGGGCTCGCCACCCGTCTGGGCCGGCCCTACGCGGAGGCGGACCGCTTCCACCCGCCGGCGAACATCGAGAAGATGGCCGCCGGCATCCCGCTGACCGACGAGGACCGCTGGCCCTGGCTGGACACCCTCCGGGACTGGATGGACGCCCAGTCCGGCTCCGGCGGGACGATCGTGACCTGCTCGGCCCTGAAGCGCGCCTACCGTGACCTGTTGCGGCAGGCGTCCGGCCGGGTCGTGTTCCTGCACGTCATCTCCGACCCCGCCGTCATCACCGAGAGGATGATGCACCGCCCGGGACACTTCATGCCCGCGTCCCTGGTGCCCAGTCAGCTCGCGACCCTCGAGGCCCTCGGCGAGGACGAGGACGGCATGGTCCTGGAGAACTCCGGTACGGTGGACGGGCTCGTCCAACGGGCCCTGGACCTGGTCGAACGTCTCTGAGCGGACCGTCCCGAGGGCCTGTCGCCGACGAGCGTCAACCCCCGTGCGCAGACGTCCCCACACCCCGGGACCGTCCGTGCTGCATTCGACGATCCGAAGGCCCCACCCATGACCATCGACGACTGGACCCCCACGCTGGGGGCCGGCGCACTGCTGGGGATCGCCGCCGCGGCGATCATCCTGCTGCTGTTCCTCATCATGTACCTGCGGATGCACGCGTTCCCCGCGCTCGTCCTCGTCAGCCTCCTCACGGCCTTCGCGGCGGGCATCCCGCCGTCCCTGGTGGTCTCCACCGCGACCGCGGGCTTCGGCAGCACCCTGGCCACGGTCGCCCTCCTCGTGGGCCTGGGCGCCATGCTCGGCAGGCTGGTGGAGATGTCCGGCGGCGCCAAGGTCCTCGCGGACACGCTGATCGGCTGGTTCGGGGAGAGACGCGCCCCCTTCGCCCTGGGCGTCGCCTCCCTGCTGTTCGGCTTCCCCATCTTCTTCGACGCCGGCCTGGTCGTGATGCTGCCCGTCGTCTTCGCCGTGGCACGCCGCCTGGGCGGGTCGGTGCTGACCTACGGACTGCCCGTGGCCGGTGCCTTCTCGGTGATGCACGTCTACCTCCCGCCGCACCCCGGACCGGTCTCGGCCGCGACCTTCTTCGAGGCGAACGTGGGCCTGGTGATGGTCTTCGGCCTGGTGGTGGCCCTGCCCACCTGGTACCTGACGAGCTACCTCTTCGGGCGCTGGGCCGGCCGGCGCTGGGTGCTCCCGGTGCCGGACATCCTCGGCCACGCCGATGAGGCCCACGAGCAGAACCCGCCGCGGTTCTCCACCGTGGTCATGGTGCTGCTGCTGCCGATGATCCTGATCTTCCTCAACACCGGGCTCGACACGCTCCACCGCAGCGGCGTCCTGCCCGAGGGGACCAGCGAGGCCACCTGGTTCCAGGTGCTGCGGGTCCTGGGCGAGACCCCGGTGGCCCTGCTGATCACCCTCATCGTGGCCATGGTCGTCCTGGGGCGTGCCCGGGGCACCGACAAGGCCGTCATCGAGAGGACGCTCGAGGGTGCGCTCGGGCCGGTGTGCTCCGTCATCCTGGTCACCGGCGCCGGCGGCATGTTCGGTTCCGTGCTGCGGGCCTCCGGCATCGGCAACGCCCTGGAGGACTCCCTGGCGGACCTCGGGGTGCCGCTGATCCTGGCCGGCTTCCTCATCGCGGCCATCCTGCGCATCGCCCAGGGCTCGGCCACCGTGGCCCTGACCACCGCGGCCGGACTCGTCAGCGCCGGTGTGGCCGCCGCCGACTACAACCCCGTCCAGCTGGCCGCCATGGTGCTCGCCGTCGGGGCCGGCTCCGTGGTGGCCTCGCACGTCAACGACTCCGGTTTCTGGCTGGTCGGACGATTCTTCGACATGGACGTGAAGACCACCCTGAAGACCTGGACCGTGCTCGAGACCCTGATCGGCCTCATGGGCTTCGCCATCGCCTGGACGATCTTCGCGATCGCCGGCGCCGTGGGCTGACCGCCGCGCGGGCACGGCACCACCCGCCCATGACGAAGGCCCCGGTTCCGAACGGAACCGGGGCCTTCGTCACCTGTCCACCGTCCCCGGGGACGGGGGAGGCCCGCCGGTCAGGCGGAGCCGGACGCGGTGGTGCCGGTCAGCCGCGCGCGGCGCCCGAGGACCGGCGGCGGCTGCGGTTGCCGCGGCTGCGGCCACCGGCGCGCTCGCCCGAGCCGTCCCGGGAGCCGGCGCCCTCGGCGTAGTGGCCGCCGCGACCGGACTCGGAGGTGTAGACCCGCCCGCCCGACGACGGCGCGCCGGCCGAGGACCCCGCGCGGCGGTTGCCGGGACGGCCGGTGCCGCGGGAGCCCTGACCGGACTGGTGCTGGCCGGAGCCGTCCCGGCGGGCCTGGCCCTGGCCGGAGCGGCCCGAGGCCGGGGACTCGGTGCCCGGCTGGCCCGCACGCTGGCCGGACGCCTGGCCGCCGCGGGTGCGGCCGGCGTCGTTCCCGGCGGTGCGGCCACCCTGGCCGCCGCGACCACGGCCACCCCGGGAGCCACCGGAACGCTGGCCGGCGGACTGACCGCGACCGCCGCCCTGCTGGCCCTGCCCGGACTGCGCGGCCTGGGCGGTGGGGGTGGACACGGCGAGCAGCTTCTCCAGCTCGGCCTGCTCCAGGAAGGTCCGTGGGCCGGGGGCCAGCTGGTCCAGCAGGGGCTCGGAGGCGCCGTCGGCGTGCACGGTGGGGGTGATCTTCGCGGCCCGCATCAGGGAGCGGACCTCGTTGCGCTGGTCATGTCCGGCCAGGGTGATCACGGTGCCGGCCTGCCCGGCGCGCGCGGTGCGGCCCGAGCGGTGCAGGTAGGCCTTGTGCTCCGTGGGCGGGTCGGAGTGGATCACCAGGGCCACGTCGTCCACGTGGATGCCGCGGGCGGCGATGTCCGTGGCGACCAGCGTTCCCGCGGTGCCGTTGTGGAAGGCGTCCAGGTTGCGGGTACGGGCGTTCTGGGAGAGGTTGCCGTGCAGTTCCAGGGCGGAGACGCCGCGCTGGCGCAGCTGCTTGGCGGCCTTCTTGGCACCGTACTTGGTGCGGGTGAACACGATGGTCCGGCCCGGGGCGGCGCAGAGGTTGGCCAGGGTGGACAGCTTGGCATCCCCGTCCACGGCCACCACGTGGTGGTCCATCCGGGCCACGGGGGAGACCGCGGAGTCGGCCTCGTGGACCACCGGGTTCTTGAGGTACTTCTTGACCAGCACGCCCACCCCGTCGTCCAGGGTGGCGGAGAACAGCATCTTCTGGGCCGGTGCGGGGACCTTGTCCAGGATCTTGCGGACCATCGGCAGGAAGCCCATGTCCGCCATGTGGTCCGCCTCGTCGATGATGAGGACCTCGACGCCGGACAGGTCCACGTGGCCCTGTCCCATCAGGTCCAGCAGACGGCCGGGGCAGGCCACCAGGACGTCGACGCCGCGCTGCAGCGCCTTGACCTGCGGGTTCTGGCCGACGCCACCGAAGATGGTCAGCGAGGACAGGCCGGTGTGCGCGCCGAGGGGCTCGAAGGACTCCGCGAGCTGGAGGGCCAGCTCGCGGGTGGGGGCCAGCACGAGGGACCGCGGGCGGCGGGCCTGCGCCGGGCGGCCG
>NZ_CALMQR010000092.1:0-23322 GCF_937871995.1 uncultured Citricoccus sp.
CCTGATGCCTTTAAGGGCGGCCCTGATCATATACACCGAGATGTTCCGCCGGATGAGTGTCCACAGCTGGCGAGCCGGCGCCGCCCGCTGGGGCGGCGGGACAACCGCCGCCGGGACCGGCACCTGGACGGACGTGGTCCTGCCCGCGTAGGCGTCACGGGCGGATGCCCGTGCGTTGCGGTCCACCCAGGTCTCGTCCTCCAGGGCCGCGAACGCCGACGGGTAGTCGTCCACGCCGAAGAAGGGCAGCACCTCTGCCGGCGGTCCGAAGAACGCGACGCGCCCGCCCCGGGCCAGGACGAGCACGCGATCACACTCGTCCAGGGCCAGGACGCTGTGGGTGACCACCAGCACCACTCGGTCGCAGTCGGCCAGCGACCGCAGGCTCTCCATGACCTGCCTGTCCAGGCCGGGATCCAGTCCGGACGTGGGCTCGTCCAGGAACAGCAGTCGCGGTGCCGTGAGCAGCTCCAGGGCGATCGAGGTGCGTTTGCGCTGGCCCCCCGAGAGGGAATCGATCCTCTGGTCTGCCTGACCCGTCAGGTCGACCTCGGCGAGGACCTCATCGACCCGTTGGTCCCGCTCTGCCGAGCGCATGCCGGGAGGCAGGCGCAGCCGGGCGGCGAACTGGAGCGCCCTGCGGACGGTGAGCTGGCGGTGGAGGATATCCTCCTGCGGCACCAGTCCCACCAGGAACCGGAGCTGGGCGTACTCGGTGTAGAGGTCCCGCCCGTTCCAGGTGACCTGTCCGCGCGTCGCCGGCTGCAGCCCGGTGAGGGCGCCCAGCAGCGTCGACTTTCCCGCACCGGACGGGCCGATGACGCCCACGAGGGTGCCGGAGGGGACGGTGATCGAGACATCGTCCAGCAGCTGTACGCCGGACTTCGTGGTGACCTTCAGGTTCCGGGCGCTGAAGACGGGAGGTCCAGACGGCGGTGTGACCACATCCTCTTCATTCCACATCACCATGGTCGAACCAACTCCGATTGAGGCACCCTTGCTCGGCAGGCCCTCGCCGTGGACACGTCCGGCCTTGAGGGAGGTGCCGCTGAAGCTACCAGCGCTGCACAGGACGGCGCCATGGCCGCCCGCCGCGAGGGTCGCGGGACGGCGCAAAGCAAGTGGAAGACGAGTGGAGGACCATCAGATCGTCGCGCATCACGGCGGACGAGTGCGGTCCCCGCGCCGGACACGGGCCGGACACGAGGCGGGCCCTCCGGCCGGGGGCGGAGGGCCCCGGCCGTCTCACGGCCCGGTGCGGAACTCCAGGTGGGCGCTGACCGGCGCCAGCCGTCGGCGCATCACCTCGATCGCCTCGGGGTTCTGGTCCACCAGCACGAATCGGCGCCCGAGTTCCGCCGCCGCGGCCCCCAGCGTCCCGGAGCCGGCGAAGAAGTCCAGCACCCAGTCATCGCGCCGGGACGAGGCGGCGACCATCCGGCGCAGCAGGCCCAGGGGCTTCTGCGTCGGATAACCGGTCTTCTCCCTGCCGGTGGGGGAGACGATGGTGTGCCACCACACGTCGGTGGGCAGCTTGCCCCGCGCGGCCTTCTCCGCGGTGACCAGGCCCGGTGCCATGTACGGTTCCCGGTCCACCTCGGCGGAGTCGAACCAGTACCCGTCGGGGTCCTTGACGTAGACCAGGATCGTGTCGTGCTTGGACGGCCAGCGGCGCTTGGAGCGGCCGCCGTAGTCGTAGGCCCAGATGATCTCGTTCAGGAAGCACTCCCGGCCGAAGATCGCGTCCAGCATGACCTTGGCGTAGTGCACCTCGCGGTAGTCCAGGTGCAGGTACAGCGTCCCGTCCTCGGCCAGCAGCCGCCAGGCCTCGCGCAACCGCGGCTCGAGGAACTCCCAGTAGTCGGCGAAGGCGTCGTCATAGGAGGCCAGCGCCCCCTTGATGGTCCGGTACCCGCGGCCACCGAAGCCGATCCGGTCCGCCTCCTCCTCGGGGGCGCGCACGGTGGTCAGCTGCTGCCGTCGCTGGGTCCGTCCGGTGTTGAACGGCGGGTCGAGGTACACCACGGTGAAGGCCCCGCCCGGCAGCGACGGCAGGAACTCCAGGTTCTCCGCCGCCACCACGAGGTCGGGGCCCTCGGGGTCGAAATGCGTCACGTCAGGGCGTCATCCGCGACCGGTGCCTCAGCGGTCCTCGGGCTGCGCACCGGACTGGCCGGCCTCGCCCCCGGCGACCACGTTGCCGTTGCGCCGGCGCGTGCGGGTCCGGCTGCGGCCGCGGCTGCGGGCCGCGCGCTGCTCACCGCCCTCGGCACCGGCCCCTGCCGCCGCGCCGTCACGACGCCGGCCCTCGGCCTCCGTGCCCTGCTCGTCCTCGCGCGGCGCACGCTCGGTGCGCTCACCCCGTCCGGCGCGCTCACCCCGTCCGGCGCGCTCGCCGCGTCCGCCCCGCTCGGCGTCGCGGCCACCGGAGCGTCCACGCCCCCGGCCGCCGTCGGCCCCGTCCCGTCCGCCGCGTCCACGGCCGCCCTCACGGCCGCCACGGGGTGCGCCCGGGCCGCCGAGGTCCTCGAGCTGCTCCGCGTCCAGTCCTGCCTTGGTGCGCTGCGACCGGGGCAGCCGGCCCTTGGTGCCCTTCGGGATGCCGAGGTCCGCGAAGAGGTGCTTCGAGGAGGAGTAGGTCTCCGGCGGTTCCGGGACGTCGAGCCCCAGGGCCTTGTTGATCAGGGTCCACCGGGGCATGTCCTCCCAGTCCACCAGGGTCACGGCGGTGCCCTTGTTGCCGGCGCGGCCGGTGCGGCCGACCCGGTGCAGGTAGGTCTTCTCGTCCTCGGGGCACTGGAAGTTGATCACGTGGGTGACGTCGTCCACGTCGATGCCGCGGGCGGCGACGTCCGTGGCGACGAGCACGTCGATCTTGTCCCCGCGGAAGGCGCGCAGGGCCTGCTCGCGGGCGCCCTGGCCGAGGTCGCCGTGGATGGACCCGGCGGCGAAGCCACGCTTCTCCAGTTCGTCGGAGAGCCTGGCCGCCGTGCGCTTGGTGCGGGTGAAGATGATGGTCTTGCCGCGGCCCTCCGCCTGGAGGGACCGGGCCACCAGCTCGTCCTTGTCCATGTGGTGGGCGCGGTAGACCAGCTGGCGGATGTCCTTCTTGGTGATGCCCTCGTCCTCGGGGTCCGCGGCGCGGATATGGGTCGGCTGGGTCATGTACCGGCGGGCCATGGCGACCACGGGGCCGGGCATGGTCGCGGAGAACAGCATGGTCTGGCGGACCTCGGGCACCGCGGACAGCAGGGTCTCGACGTCCGGCAGGAAGCCCAGGTCCAGCATCTCGTCGGCCTCGTCGAGGACGACGATCTTCACCAGCTTCAGGTTCAGGTGCCGCTGGCGCATCAGGTCGATCAGGCGGCCGGGGGTGCCGACGACGACCTCCACGCCGCGCTGCAGCTCCTCGATCTGCGGCTCGTAGGCCCGGCCGCCGTAGATGGTGGCGATGCGCACGGACCGCTTCGAGGCGGCGGCGGTGATGTCCGCGGCCACCTGGTTGGCGAGCTCGCGGGTGGGGGCGACCACGAGGGCCTGCGGGGCACCGGGGGCAGCCAGCCTGTCGAAGCCCTCCTCGTCCGGGCCGATGACACGCTGCAGCAGCGGCAGGCCGAAACCGAGGGTCTTGCCGGTACCGGTCTTGGCCTGGCCGATGATGTCGTGCCCGCCCAGGGCGACCGGCAGGGTCATGGCCTGGATGGGGAAGGGATGGGTGATGCCCTTCTCGGCGAGGGCCTCGACCATGTCGGCGCGCACGTTGAAGTCGGCGAAGGACTTCTCGGGCTGCGGCGCGTTGGGCTCGGTGATGTCGATGGAGTCCTCGACGTCGATGGTCTCCAGGGAGGCCGTGGCCAGGTCCTCGGTGTCGATGTCGTTGTCGGCGGCGATCTTGTGTTCAGGGGTCATGGGGGAGTTCGGTCCCGTCGTTCAGGCACGTCGGCCCGGTGCGATGGCACTGTCTGCGAGTGCACTCCGGCGGCTCGCCCACACGTGGGGGCGGCGCGGATCGGCCGGACGCCGTGCGTCCTTGTGGTGGAGCCGATCGCTGGGAGTTGCCGGGACGTCCTCCGCGAGGGGGAGTCCCGGGACCCGGGCTGGGCCACACCGCTGACGGGGCGGGGCCGCGTGCCGGATCCGGTAAGTCAGATCACGAGGGTGAACACAGATGAACAGTGCGACCGGTCATCCTTGGTGGGGATCAGTCTACCGGTCCGGGCGCGTCCTGGTGTGCGCCGTCCCCGGCCGGGGCCTGGCCGGCCACCCGGAACAACACCGTCCGGGTGGCCATGTCCGCGCGCACCAGGACCACCCGGATGCGGCTGCCGGCCTCGGCGAAGCCCTCGTAGCGGGCCAGCACGGGCGGGTGCTCCACCTGGACCTCGCCCCACGGCAGCCGTCCCTGCGCACGGGCCCTCTCCTCCTGCTCGGGGCCCGGTCCGGAGACCACCACGGCGGTGAACTCCTGCCCCTCAAGGCCATGCAGCGAGGCCGCCTCCACCAGTTCCAGGGCGGCGTTGGAGGTCCGGGAGGCCAGCAGGTTGGACTCCCTCATGGCCTCGGGCAGGGCCGGCAGGATGGCGCGGATCGCCTCCGGGACCCGCTCGCCGTGCCGCAGGGCCAGGCAGGTCACCAGGACGAAGCGGTCCACGAGGCGGCGCAGCGGGGCCGTGGCGTGGGCGTAGGGCGCCGCGATGGCGGACTGCACGGCGATCTCGGGAGCGTCACCGTCGAAGGCGGTGTATCCGGCGCCGCGGAACAGGGAGGTGGCGGCGTGCATGATGGCCAGTTGCTGCGGGTCCCTGATGTCCAGCCCGCGCAGGTACTCGCCGTAGGACTGCCGATCGGACCACGGGTGGCCCAGGGCGCGGGTGCGTGCCCGGAACCGGTCGATGGAATCCGCGTCCGCCGGCGGCATGGTGCGCAGGAGGCCGATCCCGCCCTCCAGCATGATCCGCGCGGCGGCCATCCCGGTGAGCAGGGACACCTGAGCGTTCCAGTCCTCGACCTCCAGCGGGGGAGCGGTCAGCACCTCGTAACCGTGATCGGTGACCGTGATCTCCTGCTCGGGAAGTCTCAGGCTGGCCCCGCCCCGCACCGCCTCCTGACGGGTACGCAGGATCCCGACCTGCTTCAGCAGGGCCAGGGACGTGGCGGTCTCGTCGTCGGCGCTGCCCGGGCCGGCATCGATCCTGGCCTGGGCCCGCTCATAGGTGAGCTGCTCGCGGCTGCGCACGGTGGCCCGTTCCAGGGCGGTGTCCACCACGGCGCCGTCGGCGTCCAGGGCGAAGGTCCACAGGTACGCCCCGCGGTCCACTCGCGGCAGCAGCGAACCGGCGTCCTCGCTGATCACCTCCGGGTGGAGGGGCACGCGTCCGTCCGGGAGGTAGATCGTCTGGCCGCGCCGCAGGGTCTCGGCGTCCAGGGCACCACCCGGGGCGATGAACGCCGGGACGTCCGCGATGGCGTAGTGCACGGTGAACCCGTCCGGATGTCCCTCGGCCCCGCGCTCGATGTACAGGGCCTGGTCGAGATCGGTGGACCCGGGCGGATCGATGGTCACCAGCGGCAGGTCCGTCCGGTCGTTCCCCGGCAGCGACCGCACGACGGCGGCGGCGGCCCGCTCGGCCTCGTCCAGCACCTCGGGCGAGAACGCGGTGGGCAGGTCGAACTCCTCGCGCAGGGCGGCCAGGCTGCGCGCCAGTTCGGTCTGCGCGGCGGAGCGGGCGAGGTCCAGATGGTAGTAGGCCACGGATCACACCCTACCGGCGGGTCGGGGCATTCCGGCGGGCCCTCGTGGCCTGCAGGTCGTTGACCGATCGCGGGGGTGGACGGCACGGTGGGGTGCATGACTGGCAAGGGAATCCTCACCACCGCCGAACTCGACGACGCCCTGTCCGGGCTGCCGGACTGGCGGCGCCGGAACACCGGGATCTACACCGCCTACCGATGCGCGGACAGCGCCGCCGCGGTGGACCTGATGGGCCGCATCGCCGCCGTGTGCCAGGAGCTCGACCACCACCCGGACCTGGACTGGCGGTACGACCACCTGTTCATCGACTCGTCCAGCCATGACGCCGGCGGTGCCGTGACCAAGCGGGACGTGCGGCTGGCCCGGAGGATCTCCGAACTGGCCGCCGACGCCGGGGCCACGCCGGTGCCGGCCGAGAACCGTACCTACGACCTCGCCCTGGACACCCGAGACCCGTCAGCGCTGGAGGACTTCTGGACCACGGCCCTGGGGTACCGGAGGAACGAGCGGACCGGAGACCTGCGGGATCCCTGGGGGCGCGGGCCGGGGCTCTGGTTCCAGCGGACCGACACCCCGGACCCCCGCCCGATGCACGTGGACGTCAACGGCCCGCGGGACGGCTGGGACCCGGTGCGCGCCGCACTCACCGAACGCTCACGAGACCAGCGCGAGGACGCCACCTTCGCCCCGCGCTGGTGGATCTACACCGACGCGGACGGCAACCGGGTGTGCCTGTGCAGCGGCGAGGACGACACCGGCGACGACGCCGACGGCTAGGTCAGGCGCTCGGGGCTGCGACGAAGCCCACGGGGCGGGCGGCCTCGGTGCCGATCTCCACGTAGCCGATGATGCCGGCGGGGATCATGACCAGGCGGCCCTTGGTGTCCTTCAGCCGCAGCATGCCGCCGTCGGAGATGGCGTCGGAGACCAGGCGGGCGACGTCCTCGTTGCTGGCGTCCGATTCGATGACGACTTCGCGGGCCACGTTCTGCACGCCGATGCGGATCTCCATGGCGGTCTCCTTCAGTAGGTCACGGGCCGTCCAGGGGGGACGGCCGGGCTGCTCTTACGTCGCCAGACTAGGCGAAAACCGGCGCTCGACGGGCGGATGCGCCGTTTCTTCGGCTGGCGGCGTAACGTGCCGCCGGCCGGTCAGCCCTCCTTGGGGAACCGGCTGATGCCACGCCAGGCCAGCCGGAAGGCGAGGTCCGCGGCGCTCTCCAGGTCCGGGCGTCCCTCCTGGCCGGCCTGCCCGGCCCAGTGGCGGGACGCGGACTGCGCGAGACCGGCCAGGCCGTGGCCCAGCAGCAGCGCCTCCTCCCGCGATAGCCGGGTGTCCGCGGCGATGATCTCGGCGATGTCCGTGGCGAAGCGGTGGTCCATCTCCTCGACCCGGCCGGCGACCTCGGGGTCGTTGTTCAGCCCGGAGTCGAAGATCAGGCGGTAGGCACGGTCCGGCCGGTCCACGAACTGGAAGCAGGCCCTGATGGTGGCCAGGACCCGCTCCTTGTTGTCCGTGGTCGACCCCAGCGCGTCGGAGAGGGCGCCCTGCAGGAGCGTCAGCTGGGTGTCCATCAGGTCCAGGAAGAGCTCGTGCTTGCCGGGGAAGTGCTGGTAGAGCACCGGCTTGGAGACGGCGGCCGCCACGGCGATGTCGTCCATGGAGGTGTCGTGGTAGCCGTGCTCCACGAAGACCTGCTGCGCGGCCTCCAGGAGCTGGCGCCGCCGCTCCTCGCGGGGCAGCCGGGACTGGCGCATGGGGCTGGAGGTCACGGTGAGGCCTTTCTGCACGGGTACGCCCGGTCAGGACGGTGTCGAGGAGTCTACCGGCCGGTAGGACGGTGGGGGAACGCCGGTCGTCGGGGCCGGTCAGGCGATCCGGGGCGAGGCGGCGAGGGCGTCCGGCAGGGCGTCCTCGCGCGGGTCGCCGACCGGGCAGGACCCCGGGGCGCCGTTCGCAGCGGAGGGCGAGACGTCCAGGCCGAAGAGGACGTTCAGTGCGTTCTCGTACTCGTCGAGGCGACCCTCGGCGGCGAGTTCCTTGGCGCGGACGGTCGGCTCGTGGAGCATCTGCCGGACCATGCGACGCAGGGCGAACTCGACCTCCTCGGCGGCCGCGGTGCACCCGTGCCGGCTGCGCACCCGTTGCATCTCGGAGTCCAGCACCCGCTGCGTGTGCCGGCGCAGGGCCACGATGGCCTCATTGGCGCTGCGGGACTTGCGCTCCTGCAGGAAACCGTCCACTGCGCCGTCCACGAGCTGCGCGGCGGCGGTCAGGGCGGCCTGTTGTCCCTCCGGCGCGGCCATCTTCACCGATTCCAGGGTGATGAGGTCCACGCCGGGCAGGTCGGCGATGGCGGGGTCGAAGTCATGGGTCAGGGCCAGGTCCAGGACGGTCAACCGGGCGGTGACACCCTCGCGCAGGCGCCGCAGGGTCTCGGCCTCGAGCCGCCGGTCACCACCGGAGCAGCCGATGATCACGTCGGCCTCCGCGATGGCCCCGTGGATCTTCTCGCCCCCCAGGGCCAGGGCCCAGCCACCACGGTCGGCGACGAAGGCCTCCGCGCGGCCCGAGGACGAGTGCACGCCCACGTTGGCGGCGCCGCGATCGGCCAGCTGGGCCAGCGTGGTCCCCGCGTAGGCCCCGGTGCCGATCAGCAGGATGTTGGCGTCCTGCCAGAAACGCTGGGCGCCGACCACCGAGGTGCCGGCCCGCATGCTGGTGGCCAGGTCCAGGGCCACGGAGACGATCGAGCGGCCCGCCGTGCCCAGGGCGGTGTGCGTGCCCACGTCCTTGGCGGTGCGGGTGGCGGACTCGAAGAGCTTGGTCAGGGTCCCGGTGGCGGTGCCGGATTCCCGGGCGGTGCCGAGCGCGCGCCGGACCTGGCCGGCGATCTCGCGCTCTCCCACGACGGCCGACTTCAGCCCGGCGCCGACCTCGAACAGGTGCCGGACCGCCGCGTCACCGGCGAGGGTCCGGAACGAGGAGGCGACGGCGTCCGTGGACAGGCCCGATCCCCGGGCGATGGCCTCGACGAGCTCCTGGCGGGCCTGGTCCACGGATCCCTCGTCCGGGGCCTCGGCATAGATCTCCACCCGGTTGCAGGTGGCCAGCACGACCGCCCCCTGGGCGGTCGAGGTGGGGATGGCTGAGGCGACCTCGTCGGTGCCGTTGCTCAGCTGCGCCACCGTGTCGAGGTCAAGGTCGGTGTGCGAGGCAACCAGGGAAAACAAAGTCACAATGCGAGCGATTCTACCGCCTGTAGAGCATGGGGGGCCACCGGACCTGCCGGTCAGCGGAAACACGGGCGGGTTCGATGGAAGAATGGGCGCCATGCCTTCCTCCACCGCCCTGCCCGCCGACCACCCGCTGATCACCACGGACCCCGCCCGCTCGACGGCGTCGTCACCGCTGATCACCGCCTACCGCGGCGGTACCCCGTCCCGGAAGCCGGTGTGGTTCATGCGCCAGGCAGGGCGTTCCCTGCCGGAGTACCGTGCCCTGCGTGAGGGCACCGACATGCTGGAGTCCTGCCTGAGGCCCGCGATGGCCTCGGAGATCACGCTGCAGCCCGTGCGCCGGCATGACGTGGACGCCGCCATCTTCTTCTCCGACATCGTCATCCCGCTGAAGCTGGCCGGCGTCGACGTCGACATCGTGCCCGGCACCGGTCCCGTCCTGGGCGCCGCCGTGCGCACCGCCGAGGACGTCGCGGCCCTGCCCGAGCTGACGGACGAGGCCCTGGAACCCATCCGCGAGGCCGTGCGGCTGACCGTGGCCGAACTCGGCTCCACCCCCCTGATCGGCTTCGCCGGGGCGCCGTTCACCGTGGCCGCCTACATGGTCGAGGGCCGCCCCTCGCGCGACCACCTGGGCCCGCGGACCATGATGCACGCCGACCCGGAGACCTGGAACGCGCTGGCCGCATGGGCCGCGGACGCCTCGGGCCGGTTCCTGCGCGCCCAGATCGAGGCCGGGGCCTCGGCCGGCCAGCTCTTCGACTCCTGGGCCGGGTCGCTCTCCCTGTCCGACTACCTGGAGTACGTCCAGCCCCATTCCGCCCGGGCCCTGTCCCACGTCCAGGACCTGTCCGGTGAGACCGGGGTGCCCCTCGTGCACTTCGGCACCGGCACGGGGGAGATCCTGCCCGCCATGCGCGACGCCGGCGCCTCCGTGGTGGGCGTCGACTACCGGCTCCCCCTGGACGAGGCCCATCGCCGCCTGCAGGCCAGCCCGGGAGCGGACGGCCGCGGCGCGGTGCCCCTGCAGGGCAACATCGACCCCGCACTGCTCTCCGCTCCCTGGGAGGTGCTCGAGGCACACGTCCGCGAGGTCGTCGAGACCGGCCGGGTCGCCCCCGGGCACGTCGTGAACCTCGGCCACGGCGTGCCGCCGACCACGGACCCCGAGGTCCTGACCCGGGTCGTCGGGCTCATCCACTCGCTGCAGCCGTGAGGTCCGGCACCGAGGCGCACGACGGCCACCGCGGTCCTAGACGGGCCGTCGTCGTCGGCGGCGGGATCTCCGGGTTGCTGTCCGCCTGGGAGCTGGCCCGTTCCGGGCACGAGGTGACCCTGCTGGAGGCCACGGCCACCCTCGGGGGCTGCGTCGCGCCCGTCCGCGCCCCGTTGCCGGACGGCACGGAACTGGTCCTCGACGCCGGCGCCGAGTCGTTCGCGGTCCGCACCCCCGCCGTGCGCGGACTGATCGAGGAGCTCGGGCTCTCCGACGCCGTCGTGAGCCCGAACCCCGTGGGCTCGTGGATGTACCTGCCGGGCCCGGCCGGAGGCGGCGGGCGGGCCGTCCGCTCGCCGCGCGTCGGGATCCTGGGCATCCCCGGGGACCTCGACGCCCCCGAGGTCGCCGAGGCCCTGGGGGCCGACGCGCTGGAACGGGCGCGCCGGGACCTCGCCCTGCCGGTGGGGCGCTGGGAGCGGGCCCTGCGCGACGGCGGCCCGGTCACCGTCGGGGCGGTGGTGCGGGACCGGATGGGCGAGGGCGTGCTGCAGGTCCTCGTGGCGCCGGTCGTCGCCGGAGTGCACTCGGCAGACCCGGACACCCTCGACCTGCGGACCGTCGCCCCGGGCCTGCTGGAGGCGCTCGTGGCCGAGGGGTCGCTGGCCCGGGCGGTGGCCGCCCGGCGCGCCGCCGCCCCGCCCGGTGCCCTCGTGGCCTCCCTGCGCGGGGGGATGAACACCCTGACCGCGGCCCTGGCCCAGGCCCTGCGGGACGCCGGGGTCTCGGTCCGGACCGGGGTCCGCGCGACCGGGCTGGACCGTGCCGCGGACGGGTGGACCGTCTCGGCGCGCACGCAGGACGGCACGCACGAGACCCTGTCCGCCGGCCGCGTCGTCCTCGCCACCGACGGGCCGGCCGCCTGGGACCTGCTCGCCCCCGTGGCCGGCGGTGCCCTGACCGAGGCGGACCGCCCGGCCGAGGGGGCCGGGGTCGCCCTGGTGACCCTGGTGGCCGACGCCGCCGGGCTCGACGCCGCCCCGCGGGGGACCGGCCTGCTGGTCTCCCCGCAGGTGCCGGCCGACGTCGTGGGTGCCAAGGCGATGACCCACGTGACCGCCAAGTGGGACTGGGTCCGGACGGCACCGCACCGGCACGTGCTGCGCCTGTCCTACGGTCGCGTCACGGACGCCCCGGACGCCTCCACCCCGGGATACGGCACCGGCGACCGGGAGCTGCTGGCCCGGGCCGTGACCGACGCGACCACGCTGACCGGCGTGGACCTGGCCGGCGCGGTGGTGCACTCCTTCGTCGTGCGCTGGCGATCCGCCCTGCCCGCGGCGACCACCGCCCACCGGGCGGCGGTGCGCAGCGTCCGGGACTGGCTGGACGGGCAGGACGGCCTGGACGCCGTCGGCGCCTGGCTGGCAGGGACCGGACTGGCCGCCGTCGTGGGGGACGTCCGGCGCCGGATCGGTGCGGGCCAGACCTGAGGGGTAGGCTGGACACGCCGTTCTACCGGCTGTAGAAGCCGGTGCGCGGCAACGACCACGGCAGCGCGGTGCACCGCACGTGCCCGACGCCACACGGTGACAACACAGGAGTTGTGACGATGACCGAGAACCAGGCAGCAGCGGACCCCGAGGCCGGGAGCGCCGAGCACGTCGAGTGGTTCACCACCTACACCGTCTTCGCCCGGAACGGGTCCGGCCAGGGCGGGGCACACACCGAGGCCGAGCGCCAGCGGGCGGTGAAGCAGTTCGACGCCGCGGTCGCCGGGCTCGCCGAGCGCGGCGTGACGGTCCGGGGCACCTACGACGTCTCCGGCATGCGCGCCGACGCGGACGTCATGGTGTGGATGTACGGTCACGTCCCCGAGGACCTGCAGGCGGCCATCAGGACCCTGCGCCGGACCGAGCTGCTGGCCGGGACGCAGATCGTGCTGTCCGCGATGGGCTCGGACCGGATGGCCGAGTTCAACAAGGACCACGTGCCCGCGTTCGCCATGGGCCGCGAGCCGCTGAAGTGGCTGTGCTTCTACCCCTTCGTCCGCTCCTACGACTGGTACACCCTGGAGCCGGCCGAGCGCGGCCGGATGCTGAAGGACCACGGGCTGCTGGGCCGGGACTTCCCCATGGTCTGGGCCAACACCACGAGCGCCTTCGCCCTGAACGACTGGGAGTGGCTGCTCGGGCTCGAGGCGCCGAGGCTGAACCACCTGGTGGACATGATGCGCCACCTGCGCAACAACGAGACCCGTCACTACGTGCGCGAGGAGGTCCCGTTCTACACCGGACGCCTGATCTCCTCAGCCGAGATCGCAGAGGTGCTGGCCTGATGAGCGAGAACACCACCGGAACCGCCGGGCAGTCCTTCGACCCGCGCACCGGGTACGACGAGAACGGGGTCATGGCGCCCAAGGCCTACGACGCCGTGCTGCTGGCCTCCTTCGGCGGGCCCGAGAGCCAGGACGACGTGATCCCCTTCCTGCGCAACGTCACCCGGGGCCGGGGCATCCCGGACGAGCGGCTCGAGGAGGTGGCCACCCACTACCGGGCCAACGGCGGGGTCAGCCCCATCAACGCGCAGAACCGCGAGCTGAAGGCCGCGATCGAGGCGGAGCTGGCCGCCCGCGGCATCGACCTGCCGGTCTACTGGGGCAACCGCAACTGGGACCCCTACGTCCCCGAGACGCTGGAGCGCATCTACGCCGACGGCCACCGCCGGCTGCTGACCGTGGCCACCTCGGCCTACTCCTGCTACTCCTCCTGCCGCCAGTACCGCGAGGACCTGGGGATGGCCCTGCGCTCCACCGGCCTGGAGGGCAAGCTCGAGGCCGACAAGGTCCGCCAGTACTTCAACCACCCCGGCTTCGTGGAGCCCTTCGCCGAGGGACTGCGCACCGGGCTGGCCGAGATCCGTGCCGATCTCGCCGAGGCGGGCCGGGCCGGGGGCCGGTTGCACCTGTTCTTCGCCACCCACTCCATCCCCACTGCCGACGCCGAGGCCGCCGGCCCGCGTCCGCTGGCCGCGGAGCTGCAGGAGAGGACCGGGCTGAAGCCCGGAGAGGGCAACGGCGCGGACGTCTACTCCGCCCAGCACCTGGACGTGGCCGAGGAGGTCCTCAGGCTCGTGCCGGAGGCCGAGGGCATCGACTGGTCGCTGGTCTACCAGTCCCGCTCCGGCGCCCCGCACGTCCCGTGGCTGGAACCGGACATCAACGACGCCATCGAGGAGCTGGCTGCGCGGTCCGGCGAGGACGGCACGGAGCCGCTGGCCGGCGTCGTGGTCATCCCGCTGGGCTTCGTCTCGGACCACATGGAGGTCGTCTGGGACCTGGACACCGAGGCCCGGGAGACCTGTGAGGAGCTCGGGCTGGCCTTCCGCCGGACCCCGACGCCGGGCACCCACCCCTCGTTCGTGTCCGGCCTGGTAGACATCGTCGAGGAGCGGCTGGGCACCCGCGAGGGCCGCGCCGCCGTCGGCTGCTTCGGCCCGTGGTACGACGTCTGCCGGCCCAACTGCTGCGTCAAGGTCATGCGGGACGGGACCGTGCGGCCCACCGTGGCCGCCGTCGACTCCGAGGTGGGGGTGCCGTCCGCGTGAGTGGTGCAGACACCGGCTTCACCGTCGGCACCCGCGGGTCGAACCTGGCCCGGACCCAGACCACCACGGTGGCCGAGGCGCTGGCCGTCGGGTCCGGGCTGGAGTACGAGCTGCGGATCATCCGCACCGAGGGGGACGTGACCACCGGGTCCCTGGCCTCTCTCGGTGGCACCGGTGTCTTCGCCTCCGCGCTGCGCGCCGCCGTGCTCGACGGCGACGTGCAGCTGGCCGTGCACTCGCTCAAGGACCTGCCCTCCGCCCAGCCCGCCGGGCTGCGGATCGCCGCCGTTCCGCCGCGCGTGGACGTCCGTGACGCCCTGTGCGCCCGGGACGGGCTGACACTGGCCGAGCTGCCCGAGGGGGCCACGGTGGGCACCGGCTCCCCGCGCCGGGTGGCCCAGCTGCTGGCCGTCCGCCCCGACCTGAGGGTCGTGGACATCCGCGGCAACGTCCAGACGCGACTGGCCCGGGTGCCGGGACTGGAACAGCACGACGACCATGCACCCGCCGCGGCCGGTTCCCCCCGGGGCGACCTGGACGCGGTGATCCTGGCCTGCGCCGGCCTGGACCGGATCGGGATGCAGTGGGCGATCACCGAGCGGCTCGCGCCGACCGTGATGCTGCCGGCGCCCGGCCAGGGTGCCCTGGCGGTGGAGTGCCGGCCGGAGACCGCCGATGCCGGTGACGCCCTGGCCCAGGCGCTGGCCGGGTACGACGACCCCGTCACGCGGTTGCAGGTCACCGCCGAGCGCGGGTTGCTCGAACGCCTCGAGGCTGGCTGTGCCGCACCCATCGGCGCCCTGGCCCGCGTGGAGAAGGACCCGGCCCGGTTGGTGCTGGACGCCGTGGTGGCCGCCACCGACGGCAGCCGGGTGCTGCGCAAGCACGCCTCCGTGGAGCTGCCCGCCGTGCGGATCCGGTTCGAGGACGGGGCACCGGACGAGGAAACCCTCGCGGCGGCCCGGGCCCTGGGCATCGAGGTGGCCGAGGCGCTGCTGGCCGACGGCGCGGACCTGCTCCCGGCCGACCGCTGACACGGATGCCGGGACGGTGCTCGTGACCGGACGGGTCGTCATGACGCGCCAGCCCGCCCAGGCCGGGGACGTGGAGGCCGGGCTGCGCGAGGCCGGGTGGACGGTCCGGTTCCTGCCGCTGACCGACTTCGAACTGCCGGCCGACCTCACGGACCTGCACGCGGCCGTGGACCGGCTGCGTGCCGGGGGCTACGCCTGGCTGGTCGCGACCAGTCCCAACACCGTGCGCTCGCTGGTCCGGGCCGGTTGGGACGGATCCGTGCCGGCGGGCACGCGGGTGGCCGTGACCGGAC
The DNA here is from genome assembly GCF_937871995.1 of uncultured Citricoccus sp. NCBI lineage: Bacteria > Bacillati > Actinomycetota > Actinomycetes > Micrococcales > Micrococcaceae > Citricoccus > uncultured Citricoccus sp. Next base: position 15,142 of record NZ_CALMQR010000092.1, read on the forward strand.
CGGGGACGGCCCGCGTGCTGGCCGGGGCCGGATGCCCCGCGACCCCCTGGATGCCCGACGGCGACGCGTCCGCCGCGGGGATCATCGCCGGGTTCCCGGCCGCACCGGGGGCGGCCTCCGCCCGCGGGGCCGGGGGCTCCCGGGAGACGGCGCGGGTGTTCCTGCCCCAGTCGGCCCTGGCCACGGACGAGGTGGCCACGGCGCTCCGGTCCCGCGGCTGGGACGTGCAGCGGGTGGAGGCCTACCGTACGGTGCCGTACCCGGCGGCGCCGGAGCGCCGCCTGCTGGCCGGGACGGGACGCGCCCCCGCGGCGGACGGTCCGGGGGGAGCGGTGGTGGGCCTGCCGGACCTGTCCGGCGCCGTCGTCGTGCTGACCAGCCCGAGCGCCGTCCGGGAACTGTCCCGCCACCCGGACGGACCAGGACCCGCCGGTGTCCGGTTCGTGGCCATCGGCCAGCCCACCCGGCGGGCCGCCGAGAGGGCCGGGATCGAGCTGATCGGCACCGCCGCCACCCCGGACGCCGCCGGGCTGCTGGCGGTGCTCGGCCGTCAGCCGGCCCCGCGCTCACCCTGACCCAGGACCCCCGCCCACGGAACCTCCGCCCGGTCCGGGGTCCGCGGACCGGTCCCGTCAGCCGGTGACCCGCGGCGCCGGGCCGTCACCTGCGGCCGGCCCGCCGTTTCAGGGCGACCTGCATGTGACCGCCCTCGGTGCGGTGCTCGAGGTAGGGCTGTTCGGCCACCAGGGTGCTGAGCTTCTGGTGGCCGAAGTCGCGCGGGTCGAAGTCCACGTGGGCGCGGCTCAGGTGCTGGCCGACCCGGCTCAGTCCGGCCCAGCCGTCGTCGTTGCTCGTGGCGTTGACCGCCTTGACCAGCGCGCTCTCCAGGTTGATCCGCGGCGCCTCGGCCTCGCCGGCGCCGTTCGTCTCCTCGGTCCCGGGGGCCTCACCGGTGCCGGTCGTCTCTCCGGTCCCGCGGATCCCGCCGTCCGGCGCCGCCGCCGCGGGGACACCCGATACCGCGGGCACATCGGCCACGGAGCCGGTGCCGGCCGCCGCCTGGGCCCTGCGGCTCCGGCTCCGGCCGGTCGAACCGCCGGTCGAGGGTTCGGCGGCACCGGTGGACTCACCGTCACCGAGCAGCTCGAGGTAGATGAACTGGTCCACGGCATTGCGCAGCGACGCCGGGGTCTTGCGCTCACCCAGGCCGATCACGCGCTTGCCGGACTCGCGCAACCGGGTGGCCAACCGGGTGAAGTCCGAGTCGGAGGACACCAGCGCGAACGCCTCCACGTTGCCCATCCACAGCAGGTCCATCGCGTCGATGATCAGCGCCGAGTCCGTGGAGTTCTTTCCCGTGGTGTAGGAGAACTGCTGGACCGGCTGGACGGCCAGCCGGTTCAGCTCGTTCTTCCAGCCGCCCAGCTGGTTGGTGGTCCAGTCACCGTAGGCGCGCTTAATGGTGGGCGTTCCGTAGGTGGCCAGTTCCTCCAGGACGGCGCCGGCGTGGGTGGCGGAGACGTTGTCGCAGTCGATGAGCACGGCGATGCGGGTGGTCGCACTGGAGGAGATGGTCATGCCCCTCACCCTACTGGCCCCGGGTCCGCCGGACCCGTCCGTGGCGAGGCCTCCGGATCGGGGCGGCACGGGAGAGGAAAACCCCATGGCTCACTAGACTGGTCTGGCACCACCGTCGAGCCCAGAGGAATCCATGTCCTTCCCCACCCACCGTCCGCGCCGCCTGCGCCAGTCCGCCGCCATGCGCCGGCTGGTCGCCGAGGTCCGGATCCACCCGGCCGACCTCATCCTGCCGGTCTTCGTCCGGGAGGGTGCCACCGAGCCGATCCCGCTGCAGTCCATGCCGGGGGTCGTCCAGCACACCCAGGACTCCCTGCGCTCCGCCGCCGCCGAGGCCGCGGAGCTGGGCCTGGGGGGCATCATGCTTTTCGGCGTCCCCGAGACCCGGGACGCCACCGGTTCGGCCTCCCTCGACCCTGCCGGCGTGCTCAACGCCGGCATCCGGGCGGTCAAGCAGGAGGTCGGGGACTCCCTCGTGGTGATGTCGGACCTGTGCCTGGACGAATTCACCGACCACGGCCACTGCGGCGTGCTCACCGCGGACGGCGTGGTGGACAATGACGCGACCCTGGAGATCTACGGCCGGATGGGCGTGGCCCAGGCCGAGGCCGGGGCCGACATGGTCGGCCCCTCCGGCATGATGGACGGCCAGGTGGTCGTCATCCGCCAGGCCCTGGACGACGCCGGCCACCAGGACACCGCGATCCTCGCCTACGCCGCGAAGTACTCCTCGGCGTTCTACGGCCCCTTCCGTGAGGCGGTGGACTCCCAGCTGACCGGCGACCGCAAGACCTACCAGATGGATCCCGCCAACCGGCGCGAGGCCATGCTGGAGGTCTCCCTCGACCTGGACGAGGGTGCCGACCTCGTCATGGTCAAGCCGGCCATGAGCTACCTGGACATCCTGCGGGACGTGGCCGAGGTCTCCGACGTGCCGGTGTCCGCCTACCAGATCTCGGGGGAGTACGCGATGATCGAGGCCGCCGCCGCCAACGGCTGGATCAACCGCGACCAGGCGATCATCGAGTCCGTGCTGTCCATCCGGCGTGCCGGGGCGGACAGCGTGCTGACGTACTGGGCCAGCGAACTGGCCCGCTGGATCAAGGAGGGAAGGCTCTGATGTCGGAGACCACGGAGACCACGGAGACCACGGAGACCACGGAGACCACCGGGACCACCGGGCAGGCACGCGCCGGCGCCCCGTCGCCGTCCACCAACGCGGGGATCTACGAGGCGGCCCGTACCGTCATCCCCGGCGGGGTGAACTCCCCGGTCCGGGCCTTCGGCTCCGTGGGGGGCACCCCGCGGGCCATGGTGAGGGCCCAGGGTGCCTACCTGACGGACGTCGAGGGCAACGAGTACGTGGACCTGGTGTGCTCCTGGGGGCCCATGCTGCTGGGACACAACCACCCCGCCGTGGTGGACGCCGTGCACCGTGCCGTGGACGCCGGGCTGTCCTTCGGCGCCTCCACGCCGGACGAGGCGCGGCTGGCGGCCCTGATCGCGTCGCGCGTCCCCGTGGACCGGGTCCGCATGGTCTCCACCGGCACCGAGGCGACCATGACCGCCGTGCGGCTGGCACGCGGGGCCACGAACCGGAACCTCATCGTGAAGTTCGCCGGCTGCTACCACGGGCACTCGGACGGCCTGCTGGCCGCCGCCGGTTCCGGCGTTGCCACCCAGGCCCTGCCCGGATCCGCCGGCGTCACCGGGGCCCAGGCCGCCGAGACCCTGGTCCTGCCCTACAACGACCGTGCCGCCCTGGAGGAGGCCTTCGCCGCACGCGGTGACCAGATCGCCGGGATCATCACGGAGGCCGCCCCGTGCAACATGGGCGTGGTCACCCCCGCCGAGGGATTCAACCGGTTCCTGCGCGAGATCACCGAACGCCACGGTGCGCTGCTGGTCTGGGACGAGGTCCTCACTGGGTTCCGCGCCTCGGACACCGGCTACTGGGGACTGTCCGGCAAGCCGGAGGGATGGACCCCGGACCTGTGGACCTTCGGGAAGGTGATCGGGGGTGGGATGCCCACGGCCGCCGTCGCCGGCCGCGCCGAGGTCATGGACCTGCTGGCACCGCTCGGACCCGTCTACCAGGCCGGGACGCTCTCGGGGAACCCGGTGGCCATGGCCGCCGGCCTGGCCACCCTGCAGAACGCGACGGAGGACGTCTACGCGACGATCGCCCTGCGCTCGCGGCAGCTCGAGGACCTGCTCGTGGGCGCGCTCGACGAGGCGGGGGTGGACCACTCGATCCAGCGGGCGGGGACGCTGTTCTCGGTCGCCTTCGGCACGTCGGAGCGCGGTGTGCACGACTACGCCGACGCCCAGGCCCAGGACGTCCACCGGTACGCCCCGTTCTTCCACGCGATGCTCGACCACGGGGTCTACCTGCCGCCGAGCGTATTCGAGGCCTGGTTCGTCTCGGCCGCGCACGACGACGCCGCCATGGAGCGGATCGCCGCGGCCCTGCCGCACGCGGCGCGGGCCGCGGCGCAGGCCCAGCCCGCCACGGGATCCTGAGGCCGCCCCCGCGGGTGGGGCCGGCGTCGGGATCCCCGACGCCGGCCCGGTCCCGGGGATGACGAAGGGCCGGTACCCCGCGGGGTACCGGCCCTTCGTGCCTGCGGTCAGAAGGCCGGGGTGACGTCCCCGCCGGGCCAGGTCTGCTCGATGTAGGACTTGACCTCCTGGGAGTGCAGGAGCTCCTCCAGCTTCTCGATGGCGGCGGTCTTCTCACCGGCGCGCCAGGCCAGGAAGTTCGCGTACGGGTTCTCCCCGGAGATGTCCTCCACCACCAGGGCGTCGTCCAGGGTCATGCCGGCCTGGATGAAGTAGTTGCCGTTGATGATGGCCAGGTCGATCGCCGGGTCCTTCACGATCTGGACCAGGATCTCCGGCTGGTTCTCCTCGAACGTCAGCCCCTTCGGGTTCTGCTCCTCGGACAGGGTGAGGGCGGCGGAGTCGTCCTCGATGCCCGAGAGCAGCCCGGCGGACTCGAGCATCTTCAGGGCCCGCGGCTGATTGCCGGGGTCGTTGGTGATCGCGACGGTGGCGCCGTCCGGGATGGACTCGACCGAGTCGTGCTTCTCGGAGAACGCCGCGTAGGGCTCGATGTGGATGCCCTCGCCGTGCTCGAACTCGTACCCCTTCTCCTCGACCTGGGAGTCGAAGAACGGCTCGTGCATGTAGTAGTTGGCATCCGAGGAGCCCTCGTCCAGGGAGACGTTGGGCAACTGGTAGTCATCGAACTCCTGGATCTCCAGGTCGATTCCCGTGCCCTCGGTGAGGTTCTCGTCCACGTACTCCAGGATCTGGGCGTGCGGGACAGGGTTGGCGCCGACCTTCAGGACCACCGGGTTGGCCGGGTCCAGGGTGGCGTCCGCGGACGGGGAGGCGTCGCCGCCACCGGCACCGCAGCCGGCCAGCGCGCCGACCAGCAGCAGGCCACCGGCACCGAGCAGCGAACGACGGCGCAGCGGGGAGGTGTTCTTGGTCATCGGGTTTCCTTCGGATTGATGCGGGGATGGGGGAGGGAGGTCAGCGATGGTCCACGGCGCGGACGATCCGGTCGCCGACCCACTGGATGAGCTGGACGAGGATCACCATGATGACGATGGTCGCGATCATCACCGCGGTGTCGAAGCGCTGGTAGCCGTAGTTGTAGGCCAGGCGTCCCAGGCCGCCACCGCCGATCAGGCCGGCCATGGCGGAGTAGCCCACGAGCATGACGAGCGTGGTGGTGATGGAGGCGACCAGCCCGGGCATCGCCTCGGGCAGCAACACCTTGCGCACGATCTGGCCGCGGGTGGAACCCATCACCCGGGCCGCGTCCACCGTCCCGGAGGGCACCTCGCGCAGCGAGGTCTCCACCAGCCGCGCGAAGAACGGGGCCGTGCCGATCGTCAGCGAGACGCACGCGGCGATCGGGCCGATCGAGGTCCCCACGAGCCAGGCCGTGAAGGGGATGAGCGCCACCATCAGGATCGCGTACGGGATCGAGCGCGTGACGTTGATGACCGCGGACAGCAGCACGTGCAGCCAGGACACCGGCCGCAGGCCACCGGGCGCCGTGACGTGCAGGATGACGCCGAGGGCCAGGCCGATCACCAGCGTGAAGACGCCGGCGATGCCGACCATCACGAGGGTCTCGACGAGCGCCTCGGGCAGGGCCTCGGTCAGGGCGGGGTTGGCCAGGAGTTCCTGGAACCAGTTCACTGTGCACCTCCAAGGTCCTGGGCGGTGCCCTGGGCGGTCTCCACCTGGGTCCGGGTCCGCTGGGCGGCCCGGTAGCCGTTCTGCTCGAGGAAGGCCACGACGGCTTCCGTTCCGTCCGTCCGGTCGTCCGCACCGTCCGGCAGGGCCAGAAGGTGGTGGGCGAAGCGCACGCCGGCGAGGTCCTCGACCGAACCGGCGAGGACACGCACGCCGTGGCCGAAGCGGTCCTTGATGACCGCGCTGACCGGGACGTCGGCGGCCGGTCCCTGACCGAGGACCTCCACGAGGGACCCGGCGGTGTCGAGGGCGGCCTCGGGGAGTGGGAGCAGGGCGGCGGACAGCCGTGAACCCAGGTCGGACGCCACCTCGGTCAGCGCACCGCCCTCCACGATCCGGCCCCGGTCCAGCAGGGACACCGAGGTGCAGATCTTCTTGACCACGTGCATCTCGTGAGTGATGACCACCACGGTCAGCCCGAGCCGGTCGGACAGGTCGCGGATCAGCTCCAGGATGCCGTCCGTGGTCGCGGGGTCCAGTGCCGAGGTCGGCTCGTCGCAGAGCAGCACGCGGGGGTCGGAGGCCAGGGCGCGGGCGATGCCCACCCGCTGGCGCTGGCCGCCGGAGAGCTGGGAGGGATAGGAGGACTCGTAGTCCTCGAGTCCGACGAGACCCAACAGCTCGCGGGCGCGGGCGGTGCGGGCGGCCTTGTCCTGACCGGTGACCTCCAGGGGGTAGGCCACGTTGCCCAGGACCGTGCGCGAGTCCAGCAGGTTCGCGTGCTGGAACACCATGCCGATCCGGCGCCGGGCCTGCAGTAGGTCACGGTCGGCGGCGGTGGACAGGTCGGACCCGTCGATCGACACGGAACCGGAGGTGGGGCGGTCCAGCAGGGTCAGGCAGCGCACGAGCGTGGACTTGCCGGCACCGGAATGGCCGATGATGCCGTGCACGGCACCGGTGGGCACGGTGAGGTCGATCCCGTCCAGGGCCACCACCTCACGCTCACCCTGCCGGTAGACCTTGCGCAGGTCACGGATCGAGATCATGCAGTTCCTTCGGGTTGGCATCGTTGCTGTCGGCACGGTCGGCGCCCGCAACACGGGGTCGCCGTCGGTGGACGGCGACTCACCATTCAATCAAGCATGCACGCCGGGCGCAGGCGTGATGGGCCGGTTGTCCGTCTCACGGTGACATACCCGGTTCCCGGGGCGTCCAGACCACGACGACCGGGCCCAGAATGACGTTTCGTGACGACGCGGGACCGTGAAGAGGATTCTACCCGGGTGCCTCAGCGGGCGATGACCGGCCAGTCGCCGTTCACCACGGCGGCCGGGTCCTTGCGGCGCAGGTAGTCCTGGAAGCTCGCGGACTGCTCCGCCTTCCACGCCGCCTGCTGGGCGTGCAGGGTCTCCAGCGGCACCTGCAGCTGCGGGTACTTCCGGGCCAGGCAGTCCGCCACCCCGACGGCGGCCAGGGAGTCCGCCGCGGAGGTGTGCGCGTCCAGCAACTGCACCTCGTAGAGGGAGCAGACGTCCGTGAGGGTGCGCTTGCCGCGGCGGTACCGGTCCACCTGCTTGTCGATCACGTAGGGGTCGATGATCCAGCGGTTCGGCAGCGGTTCCAGCCCCCGGCGCGCCAGCTCCCGGTCCATGACGGTGAAGTCATAGCAGGCGTTGAAGGCGATGACCGGGATCCCGGCGTCGAAGAAGTCCCGCAGGGTCTCGGCGATCTCCACGATGCCGACGTCCGCCGGCAGGCCCTCGGCCCGCGCGCGCTCGGTGGTGACACCGTGCACCGCCGCGGCCTCCGGGGGGATCGGTATCCCCGGGTCCACGAGCCATTCGTAGTTCGCGGCCAGGTTGCCGTGCGGGTCCACCACCACCAGCGAAGCGGTGACCACCAGGGCGGTCTCCGGGTCCCGTCCCGTGGTCTCCAGGTCGAAGCCGACCCGGATCTGCTCGTGCCACGGCGTGGGCTGGGCTGCGGGGGCGTTGGCTGGGACGTCGCTCACCCCCTCACCGTACCGTCCGGGGCGGACGCGCAGCACCGCGGGACCGGGCGCCGTGCGGTGCGGATGGCACCATGTCACCTGTGGAGCACACCGCCGGTCCCGGCTGGCCCGAGGGACCCTACGAACTGTCCGAGGCGCTCGTGCTGGCCGCCGGGCTGGTCCCGCCCGGCCGGGCGATCAGCTACGGGGAACTGGCGCGGCTGCTGGGCGCCGGCGGGCCGCGGCAGGCCGGCCGGGCGATGTCGATGGCCCCGGACGGCACCCCCTGGTGGCGGATCGTGCGCGCGGACGGGACGCTGCCGGCGTCGCTGTCCGCCCGGGCCGCCCCGCGGTACCGCACCGAGGGAACCCCGCTGAAGGGCACCGGCGGGCCC
>NZ_CALMQR010000093.1:0-23380 GCF_937871995.1 uncultured Citricoccus sp.
CCTGGGCGGGGTTGCCGTAGAAGTCGGTGATCTCCACGGCGTCCGCGGTGATGGTAACGACCTGGTCCTGCTCGAGCTCCACAGCCTTGCGAGTGAAGTCGATGAACCCGGAGACGTCCGACCCGAGGAAGTTCTCGCCCTCGCCCAGGCCGACGACCAGCGGGGAATTCTTGCGGGCGGCCACGACGCGATCCGGGTGGTCGGCGTGCACGGCCAGCAGGGTGAAGGCACCCTCGAGGCGCTGGCTGGCCAGCTGCATGGACTTCGTGAGGTCCTGGTCGCCGGCGGTCCGGTAGATGCGACCGATCAGTGCGGCCGCGACCTCCGTGTCCGTCTCCGAGCGGAAGGTGGCACCGGTGGCCAGCAGTTCCTTCTTCAACTCGGCGTAGTTCTCGATGATGCCGTTGTGGATCACGGACAACCGGTCATTGTCGGCCAGGTGCGGGTGGGCATTGAGGTCGGTCGGCCCGCCGTGGGTGGCCCACCGGGTGTGGCCGATGCCCACCGAGGACTTCGGCACGGGCCGCTCTTCCAGCTCGGTCACGAGGTTGGCGAGCTTGCCGGCCTTCTTCCGGTGCTCGACGCCACTGCCGTTGATAACGGCGATGCCCGCGGAGTCATATCCGCGGTACTCCAGGCGCTTCAGGCCTTCCATGAGCACGTCCAGGGCGGAGTGCTGGTCCAAATGAGAGGGCAGGCCAATGTAACCGACGATTCCACACATGGTGTCTACGTTATATCCATTCTGAGTCTGAAGCGGACGGCCCCCGGTGGCCTTCTCGCTGGGAAGCATCGACTGCAATCGCGGCAACCGACAATGACTTCGAGTGCAGCTAAATGTTGACTCGGTAGTCGCCCTGATGCTGACTGAGAGCATCGTGGCCCTGGAAGGCGACCGACTCCTGCCGGAGAATGACTCCGAAGGTCTTGGCGATAATTGTTGCATCCAACCCTAGTGAGAGCTTGTCCACGTACTGCAGGTCGAAATCAATCTTCTGCTCCCACGACAAGGAGTTCCGACCGTTCACCTGAGCTAGTCCCGTCAGTCCCGGACGGACCTTGAGACGGCCGCGCTGCCTGGCGTCGTAGCGGTCTACTTGATATCCGAGAGTCGGCCGGGGGCCAACGAGCGACATATCCCCCTTCAGGACGTTGAGCAGTTGCGGCAACTCATCCAAGCTCGTAGCACGCAGGACGCGCCCGACCCTGGTGACCCGATCGTAGTTGTCCAACGGCTGACCATCTGCATCGTAACTGTCCTCCAAACGCAGCATGCTTCGGAACTTGAGCATCTGAAAGGACCTTCCGTCCAACCCGATGCGTTCCTGGCGATAGAAGACAGGTCCCTTGCTCTCCAATTTGATAGAGGCCGCTGCGATGGCGCAAAAGGGCGCGGACGCCAGCAGGCCTGCGCCTGCACCGGCAACGTCCAATACGCGCTTAATCGAGCGCTGATAAATTGAATTTTCAGTCACGTGGATGCTCCCTTCCAATGATGTCTTCCAGCATGCGACGCCGCGTCTCACGCGCCACCTCGATATTGGCTTGCAGGCCCTTGTTGAACCATTCTCCTTGCACACGCTGGATCTCTTCCAGGTCAGTCCCGACTCTGTCAAGAGCTTGGAACGGGTCCGTCGCCATGAATTCCCGCTGGCTGTAGGGCACCCCCCGTAGTGCGGTGTCGATAATGCCCAAACTCTTGCGGTAGTAGTACCACTTGTCGTCCATAACGCTCCTGAGCGCGTGGACGGCGGGCGTCGAGTTCGCCAGCGCTAGGACTAACCCGTGGTAGCGCTCAGAAAGCAGAATGCGTGCCCGACTGATCACCTCGCGAGCGTCCTCCAAGGTCAGGTATCCGGAGTCCAGGCTCGACATCCTCCAACCGAATTCTCGCGCGAGCCATTCAGCTTGGTCCTGCCCTCCCCGGCCGGCGTACATAGGCACCGTCACGACCTCAAGTCCTCGTCCGCTCATCTGCGCGTCGAACCGCTCCAAGACGTGTCGACGAGAGGCCAATACATCGATCGGCTGATATGTCTCAAAAGCCACATACGAGTCAGGCAGTTCGAGTTCTCTTCTACGCAGGTTAAGCCTGTCGTTGAGGATGAAAAGATCATCTGGAACGAACCGCACACGGGACTCCGGGACGCCGATAGCATGTAGCTCAGCAATCGATCCCACTCGATCCCGAGCGTAGAAAACGGCGTTTCGCAGGGATGCAAGGATGTTTATCAAGAAGGCCGAGCGGGGCCCGAACGGTCCGTAACTGTTGCCCGTGAAAACAACCCTGATCCCAAGGTCCTCGGCAATCAGGATGGGCGCGATCATCTTGAGCATCTTGATGACGCGGTGAGGCTGACACCATAGCTCGTTAAAGTATCCGCCCCCATTGACGACGAGGACCTCTAGCCCCGCAATGGCCCCTTCAACATCCCGATAGTTCGTTATCCCCTGCAATATCTCCAGCGGGGTGAGCCGCGCACCGTCCTGAGCGGCCGCCTCGAGATGGTGGTCGAATTCCACCACTGTAAGGCTGTAGTCAATGTCACGGAAATAGTCTCGACCAACCCGCTCAACAAACCCCCGGTCATACGTAAAGAGCTCAAAGGATGACACCTGTGAACTCAGGTCGAGGACGTTGTTCACGATCATCCCGTAGTCACCGAGATTGGCGTCGGCAAACGGCCCAGTGAATCCAATACGACTACTTGCCGGCATGTTTATGCGCTCCAATTCGTTGGTCGATGATCTTCTCGACGTCACTCATTGTCGACGCGCTGAAGTGCTCCCTGACGCCATCCAGATAGTCCAGCTTGCCCTTGAGTGAGTCCGGTCTTGTCATCTTCACCGTCGTGATAGGAAGCGTGACCGAGACGTGGAAATCTTTGGCGGGATTGTCTCCGACGTACATCAACTCGTCGAGGCGGACGCCTAGCATCTCTGCCACGAGCCGGAAAGGTTTCTCGTGTGGCTTCCAGTACTGGCGGCCAAGATCATCACTGACGACGATCGCGTCGAAGAGGAGTTCTGCTTCGACGGCAGCCAGCTTCTGCCTCTGGGCAATGGCATAACCATCCGTGATGATGCCCAGTTTGATACCCTCCCCGCGCAGTGCCTTGAGCGTGGGCAGGACGTCCGGGTACCAGTCGATCGTCGGCAGGTGTTCGCGATGTACCGCGAGAAGTTCCGCGACGGACTGGTTGTCAGCAGTCAGACCAAGTCGAGGGAGCAGCGTCTGGAAATACTCTGTCCTCGGTGCCCGTGACGCAAGAATAGAATGCCGCAACACCTCATTCAGCGGAAGGCGAGTCTTGGAACACAGGTATTCAAGTACCGCCAAGCGAGCGCTGTCCTGGTAGGCGGATTCAGAGACGAGGGTGTCATCCAGATCGAAGACAACAGCCCGAAGAGGCGTTTGGTTCACCGGCTCACCAATTGCTCGTCCCGAATCATGATCGCCTGGTCGAAGCGCATGAACGTCACCCCATCTTCATAGTCTTCGGTGTATTCGAGCGCCTCTCCCCGCAAGAGCCTGATCAGGTTGGCGCAGCTGTCCGCGCCCGCGGCGATACTCATCGGCGCTCCGCCCCCGAAGCGAGGATTCACCTCGATGAACTCAATACCGCGCTCGGTTTTGAAGCACTGAACCGTGCTATGACCGGGCATCGGCAATGACGCCAGCAACTCCTTGACTGCAGTGATGATCTGAGGGTCCTTGGCGATCCGCCCCTTCAGAATTTCCCCACCGCGCGTCGCAATCCTCAGACGAGGCACGATCGACACGATGTTTCCCTCGAAATCAGAAAAACAGTCAACGGTGTACTCGTCTCCCGTCACGAGTTCCTGAATCATCGGGTCAGTTGTCTGGGGCAGCAGGTAGTCAAGCTGCTCACGATTGTCGACGACGTGGACGCCGATACTGGAACTCCCGGCTTTTGGCTTGAGAATGACGGGAAAGTCTTCGACATCCACCGCTTCCGTTCGTTCAAAAACCTGAGGAGCGAGAAGCCCGTTACGCACGACGTGGTCCTGAGTAAGCATCTTGTCGTTGCAGATCCGTGTGACCCACGGTTCGGCAATCATCACTCGGGTACCTGTGCGTGACTCGATCTCTTGGCGCATTTCCGCCAATACCGGAAGCTCTGGGTCAATCGTCGGAATGACTAGAGAGATTTGATGCTCCGTGACCACTGCGCACAGGGAGTCCAAGTACGTTGGATCACTGACCCGCGGCAGAAGGACGGCCTCGTCTGCGTGGTACAGCGCCGGCGCCAGTCCCTGAGCGTCCCCGGCGACGACTTTGGATCCGGGCGCCTGGTCTTGCATAGCCTTCTGGAATGCCTGAACGAGTTCCACTCGACGGCCCGCACTCAGGACAAGGACATTGACTACCAATCGGCACCTTCACATGGATTGAGCAGACGGACCACCCCGCATATCCGGCGATCCCGTAAATAGGGCGGTGTCGAGTGAACTGCTCGACGATTAGTTTCTACCACGCTCCCGGAACATCAATATCCCCAGTCACCCTTGTGTACTCCGTTTGACGTCAACTCATCTTCGTCCGTTCACCTTGGCGTCGGACTTTCCCGTCAGCCCTAGTTCTTCCCCTTCCCAAGCCCCCTCCCCCGTGCCTACGGTGACAAACAGGGCGCGGGAGCCTCACCAGGCACCCCTGCGCCGCCACAGCAATCAGCGGGAGGTCAGCATGAAAGCACTCACCTGGCAGGGCAAGCGGCACGTCACCGTGGAAGAGGTGGCCGATCCGGTCATCCAGGCGCCGACGGACGCCATCATCAGGATCACCTCCTCGGCCATCTGCGGTTCTGACCTGCACCTCTACGAGGTCCTGGGTCCCTTCATGGACAAGGACGACGTCCTCGGCCACGAGCCCATGGGCATCGTGGAGGAGGTCGGCTCGGAGGTGACCAATCTCTCGGTCGGGGATCGCGTGGTCATCCCCTTCAACATCTCCTGCGGCAAGTGCTGGATGTGCGAGCGCGGACTGCAGTCCCAGTGCGAGACCAACCAGGTCCGCGAGCAGGGCTCCGGCACCGCCCTGTTCGGGTTCTCCCGGCTCTACGGCTCGGTGCCGGGCGGCCAGGCCGAGTACCTGCGCGTGCCCAACGCGGACTACGGCCCCATCAAGGTCCCCCACACCGGTGAGGACGAGCAGTGGCTCTACCTCTCGGACATCCTGCCCACCGCCTGGCAGGGCGTGCAGTACGCCAAGGTGCCCGAGGGCGGCACGCTCGCCGTGCTCGGCCTGGGCCCGGTCGGCCAGTTCGCGGCCCGCATCGGCAAGCACCTGGGCTACCGCGTCCTCGCCGTGGACCCCGTCCCCGAGCGCCGGCTGATGGCCGAGCGCCACGGCATCGAGACCCTGGACCAGGACGCGCAGCTCGGCGACCGCCTGCGGCTGGCCACGGACGGGCGCGGCCCGGACTCGGTGCTGGACGCCGTCGGGATGGAGGCCCACGGCTCCCCCGTCGCAGGTGTGGCCCACAACGTCGTCGGGATGCTGCCGGATGCCCTCGGCCGTCTGATGATGAAGAAGGGCGGCGTGGACCGGCTCAACGCCCTGTCCACCGCGATCGACGCCGTGCGCCGCGGCGGCACCATCTCCCTGTCCGGGGTCTACGGGGGCATGGCCGACCCGCTGCCCATGCTCACCCTGTTCGACAAGCAGATCCAGCTGACCATGGGCCAGTGCAACGTCAAGCACTGGATCGACGACCTCATGCCCCTCGTCGACGACCCCTCCGACCCCCTCGGAACGCTGGACCTGGCCACCCACAAGGTGCCCCTGGACCGGGCCCCGGAGATGTACGAGAAGTTCCAGAAGAAGCAGGACGGCTGCATCAAGGTGGTCCTCAAGCCGAACCTGAACGCCGCGGGCCTGGCGGCCGAGTCCGGCATCGCCCAGGTGAACACGCCGCTGTCCGATGACACCGGCACCACCGGGGCCGACCGGCCATGACCCTGCGCGTCGTCGTCCTCGGCGCCACCGGCAACGTCGGCACCGCCCTGCTGCACCGGCTGCAGCAGGCGCGGGCTGACGGTGAGGTCCAGTCGATCGTCGGGGTCTCCCGGGAAGGGCCGGAGCGCGAGGGCGCCCCCTTCGAGGGCGTGGAATGGCACCGCATCGACGTCACCGATCCCGACGCCGGCCCCCGGCTGGAGAAGGTCATGCGCGGCGCGGACGCGGTGATCGACCTGGTCTGGGTGATCCGTCCCAACCGGGACCGCGAGTTCCTGCACACAGTCAACGTGGTGGGCAACCGCACGGTGTTCCAGGCCGTGGCGCACGCCCAGGTCCCGCACCTGGTCTACGCCTCCTCGATCGGTGCCTACGGCAAGGGCTCCAAGACGGTTCCCGTGGACGAGTCCCACCCGACCACCGGCACCCCGACGTCCCACTACGGCGCCCAGAAGGCCGAGGTGGAGACCCTGCTGGACGAGCTGGAGCGGGAGAACCCGGACCTGCTCGTGACGCGGCTGCGCCCGGGGCTGATCTTCGGGGCGGCCCCCTCCCCCGAGATCAAGGACTACTTCATCGGTGACCTGGTGCCGGCGAGGCTGCTGACCTGGCTGACGGCGGTCGGCCGGTTGCCCGTGCTGCCGTTCCCGGCCGGCATCCGGTTCCAGGCGGTGGCCCAACCGGACATGGCCGAGGCGTACTGGCAGGTGACGCGGCAGCGGGCCGGCGGCGCGTTCAACGTCGCGGCGGAACCGGTGCTGGACGCCCAGACGATCGGCCAGCTGCTGGGGTCCAGGAGGTACCTGGAGCTGCCGGTGGCGGTGTTCAAGGCCCTGGCCGCGGTGACCTACCGGCTACGGCTGCAGCCCACGGACCCGGGCTGGGTGGACATGGCCGCCGTGGTGCCGATCATGGACACCACGAGGATCCGACAGGTCACCGGGTGGGCCGAGACGATGTCCTCGCAACAGGCCGTCCGGGACCTGCTCGACCACTTCGACGCCCCCGAGGCCCTGGGCAACGCCGAGCACCGGTCCAGTTCTCCCGCGGAGTGAGACCCGGGCCTGGGGTACGGGGCCTCAGGCGAGGAACCGGGTGCCCAGCGTCTCCTCGCTGATGCGGCGGACCTCGTCCTGCAGGTGCCGGGTGCGCCGGTAGTTGGTGTCCATCGACTCGCGGTCCAGGCCGCCGTCGGGAACGAGCTCGGCCAGCCGGCCGAGCGCCTGCCACATCCCGATCTGGCCCTGCAGGGCGCCCTGGAGGATGTCCAGCTCCACCTGGGTCATCCCCTGCGTCTTCGAGCGGGTGAGGTTCACCGGGTTCAACCGTCCGGCCACCTCGGCGGCCTTGCCCAGGACCTTCTCCGTGGGTGACTGCTTCAGGCCCAGGCGGTCGATGAGCGCGATGAGCCGGTCCTGCATCTGGCTGACCTGGTCGGTGAGCTCCTTGAACTCCGCCTCATAGGGCGTTCCCCTCCAGGTGTCCGCGGCCGTGCGGAACATGCGCACCCCGCTGCGGGAACCCAGCAAGTGGTGGTTCAGGTAATCCTGCAGCTCGTCGCGGTTCAGGGTGGCGTTCTGGGGCGTGGAGGGAGTCGAGGAAGCGTCCATATCCCATGAGTACTCTGCCCGGGCGCATCGGGCAAGGATGCCGGGCCGGGAGCGTCCCTCAGCCCCGGCCGACGCTGAACTCGACCTGGCGTGCGACGAAAGGGGCGCCCAGGAGCAGTTCGAGATCCCCGACCACGGCGTTCTCGATGTGCTCCACGATCCGCGGCGCGTTCGCCTCCGGCCGCAGGACGTAGGCGAACATCAGCGAGGGGCGCTCCGGGGTGCCCATGATGGTGCAGTCGGCCGAGAGGATCCCGGGCACCACCAGCGCGGCCCGGACGGCACTGCGGGCCAGCCGCCGCTTCCGGCTGGACCAGATGCGCTCCTCCGCGGAGGGTTCCCGCGGACCGGCAGCCGTCGACGTGGACTCACGGGTCGGCGACGAGGCGGGAGCGGGAGGAGTCATGAGAGCTTCGTGCGCCGGTGGGAGGACGTCGGGCGCCTCCGTGGTGATTGCCGATGACAGCGGTTCAAGGACCAAGCTCATGATCATGCCTTCCGTACTCCGGCGCCCCGCTGACAGTCCATAATGGCCTGGCGTAGCTCCATGTTCTAACAGTTATGTACCCTATCTGTTAGTCAACCTACCAATAAAGAGCGCAGTGCGCCAATGACATGGGCGAACAATGACCTGGGCGAAGACGGACCCGACACCGTGGGGAGGCAGTGGACATGCAGGATGAACAGGAGGGCACAACGAACGTGACCGGCAACGGCTACTGGTACCCCGGGGCGGACGCCAACCCCGACCCGGTGGACGTGCTGAACCTGCTGCGCCGGTACCGGGACGCGGAACGGCGCATGCGCGCCCGGACGCGGGACTCGATGCGCATGGGCGAGACGGACCTGGTGGCCCTGCGGTTCCTGCTCCGCGCCACCCGGACCGGGAAGGTGGTCCGCCAGCGGGACCTCGCCGAGGCCCTCGAGATCTCGAAGCCCTCCGTCAGCGCCTTGGTCGATCGGCTGATCCGCGACGGCTACGTGCA
Organism: uncultured Citricoccus sp.; assembly: GCF_937871995.1. Lineage (NCBI taxonomy): Bacteria > Bacillati > Actinomycetota > Actinomycetes > Micrococcales > Micrococcaceae > Citricoccus > uncultured Citricoccus sp. The sequence goes on from NZ_CALMQR010000093.1 coordinate 8,577, forward strand.
GCGCGTGGCCCACCCGGACGACCGGCGCTCCGTGGCCATCGAGCCCACCCAGAAGACCGATGAGGAGGTCAGGTCCACCCTGGGGGTGATGCACCGCCGCATGCTGGCGGCCGCGGAGTCGCTGACCACCGAGGAACTGGCCGTGGTGGCGCGATTTCTCACCGAGCTGACGCGCAGCGTGGAGGACGTCGCGGACGACGTCGATGCGGACGGCGAAGCCTGAGTTCTCCCAGCGGGTGTCAGGGGCCCCCGCTCCGCGGGTGAAGAATGCAGTTCAGCGTGTGAAGAAAGCCGTTCAGCGCGTGAAGAACGCGCTGACCGTCTCGGCCCAGAGCTGCTGGCCCTGATCGTTCGGGTGGATCTGGTCCACCAGGAGGGCCTCCCAGGACTCGGCGTCATCGAAGGCGGCGTGGACGTCGATCACCGGCAGGCCGTGCTTTGTGGCGGCCGCTTCCATGAGGGCCCGGTTGGCGTCCGAGGTCGTGGCGTTCTCCCCGGTCGCGGGGTTCTGGGCCGTGAGGACCACGGGCGCCTCTTCGCCGGCCTGCACGGCCTCAAGCAGTTCGCTCAGGGCCGGTTCGACCTCGTCCGCGTTCCCGTTGTGCCCGTAGTTGAGGATCGTCAGGTGCGCCGGCTGGGGCTGACGCAGGTCCTCCTGGGCCAGCGGCGTGCGAGGCGTGGCGCCGGACTCGGAACCGTTCCAGATGGTGATGGTGCGCTCGCCCTGCCCGAACCGGCGGGGCTGCGGGAACCAGTCCTTCGTCTGGGGGTTCCAGGTGTGCACCACCACGGTGGCGTTCTGGCCCAGTTCCTCGGCCCAACGGTAGACCCACTCGCTGGAGGAGTCGGAGGTGGAGTCCCCGAGGACGCTGATCACGGGGCTCTGGAGCCCGTTGACGACGGCCATCGCGGCGATCTTGGCTGCCGCCGCGGACTTGGCTGACTTTTCCGCCTGCGACGACTCGGTCGGTGAGGATGACGGCTGCGGGGTGGACTCGACCGACTCCGCGGTCCGGGCGACCGCGGCCTCGGTGCGGTACTGCCGTTGCTGCAGGAACAGCAGGGTCACCAAAGCGCTGGTGACGGCGAGCACCAGGATCAGGGCGGTCCACTGCAGCGTCTTCGTCACGTTGGGATTCCTCACGGTGACGATCCTACTGTCCGGCCCGTAGCGCCCCGGCCCCGCGACCAGGAGCGTTTCCCCACTCCCCCTCCCCCCGCCCTCGGGCAGGCAGGCGGCCCGATGCCCTGATGACCCGACCGGCCGGTGGAGCGACCCGCGGGATTGGCTCCGCCGAGGGCACCTGCCTACAGTGACCCTCGACGGCACCCGCCGCCCGTGACTGCAGAGGAGATGAGCCTCGTGGACGCCGCACACCACCGATCGCCAGGGCCGGTCGCACCTGCCCCGCCGGCCCGCCGGCGGGGGATCCTGACCACCGCCGGACTGGCACTGACCGCCGCGCTCGCACTGACCGGCTGCACGTCGTCGGGGTATCCGGCGGACCCGGAGGGGACCCTGGACCGGGCTACCGGGGGCACGCTGCACGTGGGCGTGGTGCACCATCCGCCCTACGTGGACGCCACCGGTGCCGAGCCGAGCGGGTCCGAGGTCGAGCTGGTGGAGGGCTTCGCCCGGCAGATCGGCGCGGAGATCGACTGGACCGTCTCCGGCGAGGAGGCAGTCATGACCGCCCTGCAGAAGGGCGACCTGGACCTGGTGGCCGGCGGGCTCACCAGCCAGTCCCCCTGGACCACCCATGGGGCCATCACCCGTGACTACGCCGAGGCCACCGGCCCGGACGGGAAGACCGCCAAGCTCGTGATGGCCGTGCCACTGGGCGAGAACCAGATGCTCACCGAACTCGAGCGGTACCTCGACGTCGCACACCCGGGAGCACAGCCATGAGTGAGAAGGGTCAGCGCCGCTTCGGCCGCACCGAGCTGCCCCCGGAACTGCAGCAGGCCGTGAAGAGGGCCATCCGGTTGGAATGGATCACCCTGGGTGTCCTGGCGGTGACCGTGCTCGCCGTGGGCCTGGTGACCGGCAGCTCCCAGGCCATGAAGGCCGCCTGGATCGAGGACATGCTGTCCCTGATCCCGCCGATCGCCTTCCTCATCGCCATCCGCATCATCAACAACCCGCCCTCCCGGGACCGGCCCTACGGCACCCACCGGGCCATCGGCGTCGGGCACCTGGTGGCCTCCGTGGCGCTGCTGGTCATGGGCGCCTACCTCGTGGTCGACTCCGCGATCGGGCTGATCACCGCCGACCATCCGCCCATCGGCTCCTTCCACGTGTTCGGGCAGACCGCCTGGCAGGGCTGGTTCATGATCGCCGTCATGCTGCTCTCCGTGCCCGGACCCGTGATCCTGGGCCGGATGAAGCTCAAGCTCGCCGAGCAGCTGCATGACAAGGTGCTCTACGCGGACGCGGACATGAACAAGGCCGACTGGCAGACCGGGCTGGCCACCGCGGTGGGCGTGGCCGGCGTCGGGCTGGGCTGGTGGTGGTTCGACGGCGCCGCCGCCATCTTCGTGGGCGCGTCCATCCTCTACGACGGCATCCGCAACATGGTCACCGCCATCACCGACCTGGCCGACGCCCGCGCCCGGACCATCGAGGGCAACCAGGAGCACCCGGTGATCTACCAGGCCGAGGACCACGCAAGCTCCAGGGACTGGGTGCGCCAGGCCGGGGCCCGGGTGCGCGACGAGGGGCACGTGTTCCACATGGAGATGTTCGTGGTGCCCGAGCCCGGTGCGGCGCCCACGCTGGACCGGCTGCAGTCCCTGCGGGACTCGCTGGCCGACCTGGACTGGCGGCTCGAGGACATCGTGGTGGTGCCCGTGCCGGAACTGCCCGCCGAGGTGCACGGCGGGGCTCCCGGCGACCTGCAGTCCGAGGGCGGGCAGCGGTTCCGGGAGCGCTGAGCCACCCGTCAAGGGCCGGGCGGAACGGCCGCGGGGCCGGTGGGCCGTGGGCTAGGGACTGCCCTGCCCGTGCCCGCAGGTGTTCACCACCACGCTGATGGTGATGTTCGTCGTCGGGGTCTGCGCCGGCTGGTCCGGGGGCGTGGGCGGCGTGGACGGCTCAGGTTCCTGGCCGGCCGGGAGCTCGGCGCCCAGCTCGTCCAGGGCCGCGGCGATCGGGTTCGCGAAGGTGGTGCTGCCGTCCGTGGAGCCGGCGAACAGCAGGCCCACCACGTTGCGGTCCATGTCCATCACCACCGAGCCGGAGTCACCGCCCTCGGAGAACCGCGGCGAGCGTGCGGTGTCCGTGAGGATGCGCACCTGGTGGCGCAGCGTGCGGGTTCCCAGGCCGTCGCCGTAATCCAGGCTCAGGGTCGCCTCCCCAGAAGCCACGGTGCCGAAGGTGTGCTGGGTGGTCCGTCCGCGCTTCTGGACGGCCATGCCGATGCTCGCCTCGGCGCTCCCGGCGACGTCCCCGATGTCGATCACCGCGTTGTCCCACTCTGTGCCCTCGTCCACCGTGACCACGGCGCCGTCCGTGTTCTCGGACAGCACCGCCCGGGTCAGGCTGCCGAACTGCTGGGTGGCCGCGTCCCCGCCGTCGGGCCGTCCGGGCTGGACCATGCGGTCACCGGCCGCCCAGCCGTCGTCCACGCACGCGACGTGGAAGTTGGTCATCGCCAGGGCGGCCCCGGAGGCGCGGTCCCGGACCATGGCCCCCAGGGTGCCGACGAAGACGTATTCACCGGCCTCGGCGACCTCCGGCGGTTCCATCCGGACGCTGCGGGCCGGGCCCATGCTGATGCCGCCGGCCAGCCGCGGGTACGCGGCGGGGTCGACCTGCTGGGCCGCGACGAGCAGCTGGCGTGCGGCCTGGAGCTCGATGACCATCTCCTGCACGTCCGTCTTGACGCCGTCCACCTCCGGGGGGACCACCTCCTCCGGCGGGAGGGCCTTGACCGGCTTCTTGTGCTCCACGAAGACGAGGATGCTAGGTTCCCCGGTCTTCTTGCCGTGGCTCACCTTCTCGCCGATGTCCACGCCGACGACCCCGGGCCGGGCCAGGAGGTCGTCCTCGATGGCCTCCTTGACCGGCTTGATGGCGGCCAGCTCTTTCTGGGTGATGCTGTGTGACATGGGGCCCCTCCCCGCGAAACCCTCCTGGATGGTGCGCTCATTCAACGCCGCACGAGACCACCGCGTCCATGCCCGACATCCCGTGCACCGGCGCCTGCGATGTCCGCGCCGCGCCGACGCGTGCGCGGGCGCCCCGGTCAAACGGTGGATAATGAACCCGTGACCCGACCCACACCCACCGCCACCGGACTGCCTCCGGCCGTCCCCGTGACGACGACTCCGCAGGCCTGGGCCGGCTCCCCGCCCGAGCCCGACGGCGTGGAGAACTACTCCCCCTTCACCGAGCTGGAACGGGACGCCTGGGCCCGGCTGGCCTCCGAGATGGAGCAGCCCTTCGACCAGTCGGACGTGGACCGGTTGCGCGGTATCGGCGAGCACCTGTCCCTGCGCGAGGTCGCCGAGGTCTACCTGCCGCTGTCCCGGCTGCTGAGCATCCACGTGGACGCCGCCGCCCACCTGCGCCGGGCCGCCAACGACTTCCTGCGCGAGTCCACCCGCCGCACCCCGTTCGTGATCGGCGTGGCCGGCTCCGTGGCCGTGGGCAAGTCCACCACCGCCCGCGTGCTGCAGGAGATGCTGCGCCGCTGGCCCAACACCCCGCGCGTGGAGCTGGTCACCACCGACGGCTTCCTCTACCCCAACGCCGAGCTCAAGCGCCGCGGGCTGATGGAGCGCAAGGGCTTCCCCGAGTCCTATGACCGACGCCGGCTGATGCGGTTCGTCGCCGACGTCAAGTCCGGCGCCCCCGAGGTCCGGGCGCCGATGTACTCGCACCTGACGTACGACATCCTTCCGCACGAGGAGGTGGTGGTGCACCGCCCGGACGTGCTCATCGTCGAGGGCCTGAACGTGCTCGCCCCGCCCCGGGTCCGCGCCGACGGCACCACCGGGCTGAGCGTGTCCGACTTCTTCGACTACTCCATCTACGTGGACGCCCGCACCACCGCCGTGAAGCAGTGGTACATCGAGCGGTTCATGCGCCTGCGCTCCGGGGCGTTCGCGGACCCCATGAGCTACTTCCACCGCTACTCCACGCTCACCGACGAGGAGGCCGTGCTCACCGCCCAGGACATCTGGGACCGCATCAACGGTCCCAACCTGGTCCAGAACGTGCTCCCGACGCGCGGCCGGGCCAAGCTGGTGATGTCCAAGGACAGCGGGCACACGGTCACCCGCGTGCTGATGCGGAAGGTCTGAGGACGCCGTGCGCGGTCCGCGGGGCCTGGTGCTGCCGGCGCTCGTCCTCGGTGCGCTGCTGTTGAGCGCGTGCTCCCCGGGGGAGACTCCCGCGTCCTCGGCATCCCCGTCGTCGACTCCCGCGGCGTCTGCCGCGTCCACGCCCCCGTCGACCTCGCCGACCCCGTCGACCTCTGCCGCCGCGGCGACGTCGACGCCGGCCAGCGATTCGGCCCCGTCCACCTCCGCGGCCCCGCCCCGCGGCTCGGCGACGGTCACCGGCCCGGCCGCGCCGCCGTCGTGGTCCGCCGCATCTTCCGCCGCCGCATCCTCCGCCGCGCCGTCGGCCCCGGCCGCACGGGACGGGCACCGGAACCCCTCCTCGGTCCGCGTGCTGGTCAACAAGCGCAACCCGCTGCAGCCCGCCGACTGGGCCCCGGCCGACCTGACCGTCCCCGACATCCGGTCCACCCGCGACGGGCTCACCCTGCGCGCCGAGGCCGCCACCGCCGCCGAGGCGCTCTTCGCCGCGGCCGCCGCCGACGGCGTGGACCTGTCCCTCGTCAGCGCCTACCGCTCGTACTCCTACCAGCAGGGCACCTACGCCGGCTGGGTGCAGCAGCACGGCCGGGCGGGCGCCGACCGGATCTCGGCCCGCCCCGGGCACTCCGAACACCAGACCGGGCTGGCGATGGACGTCGGCGCCGCGGACGCCGCCTGCACCCTCGAGCAGTGCTTCGGCGACACCCCGGAGGGCGCCTGGGTCGCCCGGCACGCCGCCGCGCACGGCTGGATCGTCCGCTACCCCGCCGGCGCCGAGGACGTCACGGGGTACTCCCCCGAGCCCTGGCACCTGCGGTACGTGGGCACCCCGGCCGCGGCCGACGTCGTGCGCTCCGGCGGGGTGCTGGAGACCGCCTGGGGCTTCGCCCCGGCGCCCGGTTACTAGGAACTCCCGCCCGGGTCAGCGCGACGGAGCCAGGGGTGGGGCCTCGAGCGAGTCCGCGTCATGGCCACTGAGCCACTGGTAGAACGGCGCCATCCGGCGGATGCGCGCATCCCGCTGGTCGTAGTCCTCCTGCGCCACCGAGTCATAGAGCTCGCCGGCATCCCGGGAGGCTCTCTGGACGGCGTTCGCACGCTCGAGGCGCAATCCCTGATAGCGCCTCAGCGCTGCGGGGATGTCCGCCGTCGCGGTGTCCTCGAGGACGGCGGCCAGGGCGAAGGCGTCCTCGATCGTCTGGTTGCCTCCCTGACCGAGGTGCGGGAGCATCGCGTGCGCCGCGTCGCCGAGCAGGGCCAGTCGTCCGGAGGCCCAGGTCGTCAGCGGGGGGCGATCGAACAGTCCCCACTGGAACGTGTCCGTGACCCGCTCGATCAGTCCGGTGACCACGGGGTCCCAGCCCGCGAACTCCGCGGCCAGTTGCCGCGGATCCCCCGGCGCCGTCCAGGAGTCCCGCTCGCCGCCCAGGGCGGGGACCACGGCCACGACGTTGATCAACCGGTCGGCCCGGATGGGATACACGAGGAAGTGCCGTCCCGGCCCGATCCACATCTTCGAGGTCCCCCAGTCCCAGTCGCCCGGGTCCGTGACGGGAACCAGTGCCCGGTACGCGGCCGTGCCCGAGGACCGGGGCTGGGCCACCTCGCCGACGACGGCGCGGCGGACGACGGAGTGGATGCCGTCGGCACCGATGACCGCGTCGGCGTGGACCGTCTCGCCGTTCTCGAAGCGCAGGCGCACGCCCTGGATGTCCTCGGTGAGATCGACCAGCCGGTGTCCCGTGTGGATCGCCGCGGCCGGGAGCGCGGACGTGAGGACGTCGATGAGGTCGGCCCGGTGTATCCCGAAGACCCGGCGGTCCCATGAGGCGCCCGGCGTGCGCAGCGTGGAGATCAGGGAGCCGTCCGTGCGCAACTGGAAATACCCCTGGTCGAGGTGTGAGCTGACGCGCTCGATCTGGTCGAGCAGACCCAGCCGTTGCAGCAGGCGCCAGCCGTTGTCCGCCAGGGAGATCCCCGCACCGACCTCCCCGAGCGCGCGGGCCTGCTCGAACACCTCCGCGTCGACGCCCCGCCGGCGCAGGGCCGCGGCCGCGGTGAGCCCCCCGATTCCGGCTCCGATGACAGCAACCTTCATTCTTCTTCCTCCAACAGTGCGCACGCGGTTATGGTCAGCCGTCCGGCCCCGGTCCGCCCCTCGGGGTGAGGGCCTGACGGACCGGCCGGCGGGTTACTGCTGCACATACAGGGACTCGACGTCGAGCGGGTTGTCGGCCATGCCGTACTTGAGCATGAGGTCGTAGATGGTCTGCATCTTCTCGACCGGCAGGTCCGTGTGGGCCGGTTCCAGCTTGATCGTCTGGGCGGTCGCCTCGTCCATCTTCAGGAATTCGGGCAGCATGGCCCGCACGCCGTCCTCATCCTGTGCGGCCCGCTCGGCCGATTCGTTGAGGGCATCCCGGAAGGCGTCGACGACCTGCGGCTGTTCCTCGGCGAATCCCTCACTCGTGAAGGCGATCGTCAGGGGCATGCCGTCCATGACCTCCTGGTTCGGATACCCCACCACGACGTTCTCCGGATCGGCCAGGGCCCGGCTCAGGAACGGTTCCGGCAACCACACCGCATCCACGTTGCCCTGTTCCAGCTGGGCGAGCATGTCCGGGAACGGCATCTCGTTGAACTTGATCCGGGCCGGGTCTCCCCCGGCCCTCTCGGTGGCCTCCATGATCGACAGGTCCCCCAGCGTATGGACGGCGTTGACGGAGACGGTTTGGTCCTGGAGGTCGACGAAGTCCGTGATGCCGGAGTCCTTGCGGGCGATCACGGCATTGATGTCCTCGCCCCCGGGTGAGGACCAGGAGTATCCCGAGACGATCTTCATGGGCAGGCCCTGGTCCGCCGCGGTCAGGACGGACATGGGGTTGCCGACGGCGAACTCCGTCGCCCGGGTCTGGACCGCGGGCAGCAGGGCCGCCCCGCCCTGGCCCTCGACGAGTTCCACGTCCAGTCCGTGGTCCTGGAAGATGCCTTCCGCTACCCCGTAACGCAGTTCCGTGGAGGAGGCGATGGCGATGGTGCCCACGGAGATCTCGGTCAGTTCACCGGAGGCGGCCGGGTCCGGTCCCGGGGCAGAGCCTGACGCCGTCCCGTCGGCCGCGGACGGTGATCCCGAGCCGCAACCGCTGAGCACGAGGGTCGCAGCCGTGAGTGTGGCCGCCACGCCCCAGCGAAGCCGGCGGGGGATGCGTGGGTTCTGAGAGGTCATGGTGTGTCCTTGATCCGGGGTGAGAGCCGTGGTTCCAGAAGTAAAGGTCACGCGCGGTGTTCCCACAACGGAAAACGGGGCGCATTCCCCTGGGAGGAAAAACCATGAGTACCTCAACCACCCCCTGGTGAGTCGATGCCTTGAATGGTGCGGCAGTGACTGGCACTCTTTCCGATATGAGGAATCCGAGGGCTGATGCTGCAGACCGTTGACCGCGCGCTGCACCTCCTCGCGTTGATCGGGTCTCGCGGGGAGATGACGGTCACCGAGGTGGCCGGAGTCCTCCAGGTCAGTCCCTCCATGGCGCATCGCCTTCTGCGCACCTGCGCGGACGCCGGGTTCCTGCGCCAGGACGCGCGGAGCGGTCCCTACCTGGTGGGTCCCGCCCTCCGCCAGGTCTCGGTGGACGTCGCCCGCGGATCCACGCTCCGGGATCTCCTCGGCGGAACCCTGAGGCAGGCGACAGAAGGACTCCTCGAGACGACCAGCCTGGCCACGCTGGAGGGCAGGAACATCCGCTTCCTGCTGACCGAGGAGGGCGGCCACCTGGTCCGGATCGCCCGGCCCATCCGGGCGGTGACGCCGGCCCACGCCACCGCGGCGGGACGGGCCCTGCTGGCCGACCTCTCCGACGAGGACCTGGCCGCCCGCTACCGGGACGCCGCCCTGGAGACCGTCCAGCCCGGGACCATCCAGGACTGGGACCAGTTGGTGGCGGAGATCGCGAAGGTGCGAAACCGGGGCTGGGCCATCCAGGTGGGTGAGGCCCAGCCCGGGGTGGCCGCGCTCGCCATGGCCGTGCGCGATGGTTCCGGCACGGCCGTCGCCGCCCTGACGGTGACCGTGCCGTACCTGCGACTCAACCGTGCGGAGGATGCCCGCTCCCTGGCCCGTCGGCTGCGCCCGTTCGTGGACCAGATGGAGAGGCGACTGGCCCCGTCCGCCTCCCGGTGACGTCCCGTCTCGCCTGACGCCAGGGCTGCTCCCCCACTGTCATCGAACCGTGTCCTGAGGCCGTGCGGCCGGCGGGATGCGGCACCGAACCGCAACCGAACAGGCACCGCTCCGCGCTGTCCGTATCCTTCGGTCCCCGGGCACACTTCTGCTACCTGGCGCCGGATCCCCCCGGAGCCTGCGGAGATAGAGCACCGTCATGAAGAAAGCGCTCGTTGCCCTCGCCTCGGCCGCCCTGGCCCTGGGAGCGCTCGCCGGGACCAGCGTGAGCGCACCGCCACCGAGCGAGGCCGCCTACTGCGCGATCACGTGGGGTTCGCAGCCCCAGGCCACCGCCACCGCGTCCGGTGAGGCCTGGTTCTCCCCGCACACCGTCAAGGGCGTGCGCACCGGACGGCACGCGTGCTACGACCGTCTCGTGGTGGACGTGCGCGGGCCGGCGATCTGGCACCACGTGCGGTACGGCCCCGTCCGGGACGGCGACGGCCGGACCCTGTCCCTGCGGGGCGCCGCCGACCTGCAGGTGTTCCTCACCAACCCCTCCACCACCGGCGCCGGAACGCTCACCTGGAGGCCGGGCAACACCCGGGAACTGCGCGACGTCTCCGGTTACCGCACGTTCCGCCAGGTCGTCCTCGCCTCTCACCACCGGGAGACGGTCACCGGGGAGTACGACGGGCAGCCGCGCAGCCACGACGAGGCCTACACCTCGATCGGCCTGGGCGTCCGCGCCCGGCTGCCGTTCCGCGTCTTCCAGCTCGAGGGCCCCGACGGCGGCTCCCGGCTGGTCGTCGACGTCGCCCACCGCTGGTGACGCACCCTCGGCCCCGCAGGGGCCGGCCCACAGCCCGTGCACGACACCCCCCCGGACAGGTTGCACGCGGACACACCCACCACGGACAGAGAAGGACACCGTCATGAAGAAGCCGTTCGCCGCAGCAGCCACCGCCGCCCTGGCCGTCGGGCTGGGACTGGGCCTGGGGGTCACGGCCCCACCACCGGCCACCGCGGCCCCCTATTGCGGCATCACGTGGGGATCGGCGGCCAAGACCCGGGCCGTCGAGTCCACCGCCCAGATCACCGGCGTCCGCACCGGACGCCACACCTGCTTCGACCGGATGGTCGTGGACCTGCGGTACAAGGTCAAGGGCTATGACGTCCGCTACGGCCGCGTCTACACCGAGGGACAGGGCGAGTACGTCCCGCTCACCGGCACGGACATCCGGATCATCGTCAAGGCCCGGACCTACACGGACTCCGGGCGGGCCACCTATGCCCCGGCCGACTGGGACCATGTGGCGGACGTGGACGGCTACCGGACCTTCCGGCAGGTCGCCTATGCCGGCAGCTTCGAGGGCCAGACCACCTTCGGGCTGGGCGTGCGTGCCCGGCTCCCCATGCGCGTGATGATCCTGGACGGTCCCGGCACGGGCTCGCGCCTGGTGATCGACGTGGCGCACCGGTGGTGATGCCGGCGGATCCCCGACGATGACGGCGTGGCACGGACCGTTTCCCACGCTAGCCTCGGACCATGCTCCAGGGATTCAAGGAATTCATCATGAAGGGCAACGTGCTCGATCTGGCCGTTGCCGTCATCATCGGTGCCGCCTTCGGCGCCGTCGTCACCGCACTCGTCGACTCGGTCCTGATGCCGTTCATCTCCGGACTGGTCGGTTCACCCAACTTCGATTCCTTCGCCGTGGTCACCTTCAACGGCAATGACATCAAGTTCGGCGTCCTGCTCACCACCATCGTCAACTTCCTGCTCGTGGCCGGCGCGGTCTACTTCGTCATCATCATGCCGATGAACAAGATCGTGGAGGCCCGAAACCGCAAGCTGGGCATCACCCCGGCCGCCGAGGAGGTCCCAGAGGACGTCAAGCTCCTCACCGAGATCCGCGACGCCCTGACCTCACCCACGGGCGCGACCGGTCGCCGCGCCCACACGGAGGGCATCGCGGACACCCCGCCGTCCTGATCCCGCCCGCCGTCCTGGTCCACAGCCCCTCCGCCCCCGTTCCCTCTCCTCATCCCTCCGACCGATCCCGCCCCCTCCCGATACACCCCTGATACCTCTCGTCCCTCCCCCGGACCCGGGAGCGCCGCAGGCACCTGCGGCGCTCCCGGCGTCTGACAAGGCCGTTGGTCACAGGTTCCGCACAGGCGTGACCTACGGGAGACCTAGACGCCGGTGGTGGTCTGGTACCTGCACCAGATCACGCGACGATCCCGCCCCCGGGGGAGTCGCCTCACGGACGAGGAACACCGATGAGCACGCATGAGGCATCCCAGGACGCCGCTGTCTCCCCCCTGGCACCCCCCGCACCCCGGCGCACCGGACGGCTGATCGGCATCGACGCTGCCCGCGGCCTGGCGCTGATCGGGCTGATCGCCATCCACATCTTCCCGGACGAGACCGACGCCGGTGATCCCACCCTGGCCTGGAACCTGTTCTCCGGTGACTCGGCCGCACTTTTCGCCCTCCTGGCCGGCGTCGGACTGGCCTTCAGCACCGGCGGGGCCACCCCGCACCGGGGACGGCAACTCGCCGCGGACCGTCTGGGCCTCGTTGCCCGGGCCCTGGTGATCGGCGCCATCGGCCTGGTGATCTCGGCCATCCTGCCCTGGGACCCGCCGGCGAACAACATCCTGACCTACTACGCCGTGTTCTTCCTGCTGACGATCCCGTTCCTGCACCTGCGGACCCGCGCGCTCTTCCTCAGTGCCGCCGCCTTCGCCGTCATCTTCCCCATCCTGCTCCAGCAAGTGGGACCGGAGCTGCCCGAGTCCTCCGCCTGGAACCACACCGTGGTCAACCTGGTCACCGAGCCCCTCGGCACCGTCTCGGAGTTGCTGCTGACCGGCAACTACCCCGCCCTGGCGTACATGACCTACCTGCTGGTGGGCCTCGGTCTCGGCCGACTGAACCTGCGCAGCACGCGCGTCCAGGCCATGATCGCCGGTGCCGGCGCCGCGCTGGCCGCCCTGTCCCACCTGCTGTCCGCCCTCCTGCTGGGCCCCGCCGGGGGGTACAACGCGCTCCTGGCCGCCTCGGAGATGTCGGAGGATGAGCTGGACTGGACCCTGACCTTCGGCAGCGAGGAGATCCCGGACACCTCTGCCTGGTGGCTGGCCGTGGACACTCCTCACGCCAACACGACCCTGGCCATCGGAGCCAGCCTGGGCCTGGGACTGCTCGTGACCGGACTGTTCCTGCTCCTCGCCGAGCGGACCGGCCGGGTGCTGATGCCGCTGGCGGCCATGGGCTCGATGACCCTGACCCTGTACTCGGCGCACCTGATCGCCCTGGCCCCGGAGCTCCACTACGACGATCCCGTCCTCTGGTTCGTCCTGCACCTCGCCGCGGCCGCCGCCTTCGCCTGGTACTGGCACCGCAGGTTCGGCCAGGGACCCCTGGAGAAGGGGGTGGCGACGGTCGCCCGCAGGACTCGTCAGCTGGTCCTGGACCGGGAACCCGGATCCGTCGCCGCCGGGACGGCCACCGCGCCCCCGTCCAGCACACCCCCTCGGCCCGGCCCGGGGCCCGGCCCGGGGCCTGACCGGGGCCTGAGGGCCTGACCGGGGCCTGAGGGCCTGACCGGGGCCTGATGAGGTCACGGCAGTGTCAGGGACCGATGCAGGGGATCCAGTCGCGGTCCGGGTCCTCGCAGGTCGGCAGGGTCATGGCGAAGAGGACCATGACGATCATGACCGCCCCGGCGGCCAGGACGCCCAGGAACAGCAGCACCTTGCTGAGGCGCGGGGTGGCCTCCTCCGGCGACAGCTCCTCGGACACCGCCTCCTCGAGGTCACGGTCCTCCCCGGACGGATCCCCGTCCGGTGCGGTCGGTTCCTGCTCGGTGGTCATGCCCTGCTCATACCCGGCGCCGGGGCCGCTCAGGACAGGGCGAGTTCGCGCTTGACGATGGTGGCCAGGTCCTCGGCCTCGCGGCGGGCGACGTCCTCGTGCTCGGCCTCCACCATCACCCGGACCACGGGCTCGGTGCCCGAGGGGCGCAGCAGCACGCGGCCGGAGGCACCCAGGCGGGCCTCGGCGTCGGCGACGGCGGCCTGGACCTCGGCGTCCAGGCCCGTGCGGGACTTGTCCACGCCCTTGACGTTGACCAGCACCTGCGGCATCCGCTGCATGACCTGGGCGAGCTCGGCGAGCGTCTTGCCGGTGGCGGCGAGCCGGGCCCCGAGCTGCAGGCCGGTGAGCACCCCGTCCCCGGTGGTGGCGTAGTCGGCGAAGATGACGTGGCCGGACTGCTCGCCGCCCAGGGAGTAGGACCCGTGCTTCATCCCGGCCAGCACGTACCGGTCGCCCACCTTGGTCTCCACCAGGCGCACGCCCTCGCGCTGCATGGCCAGCTTCAGCCCCAGGTTGCTCATGACGGTGACCACCAGGGTGTCGTCCTTGAGCCGGCCGGCCTCCTTGAGGGCCACGGCCATGATGCCCATGATCTGGTCCCCGTCCACCACGGTGCCGGTGGCGTCCACGGCCAGGCACCGGTCGGCGTCGCCGTCATGGGCGATGCCGAAGTCCGCCCCGTGCTCGATCACGGCCTGCTGCAGGTTCTGCAGGTGCGTGGAGCCGTAGCCGTCGTTGATGTTGATCCCGTCCGGATCGGCACCGATCACCACGATGTCCGCGCCGGCGTCCTTGAACGCCTGCGGGGAGCAGCCGGCCGCGGCGCCGTGGGCGCAGTCCAGCACGACCTTCAGCCCGTCCAGCCGGTTCGGCAGGGACTTCAGCAGGTGGATCACGTACCGGTCCTCGGCGTCCGCGAACCGCTGGATCCGCCCGACGTCGGCGCCCGTGGGCCGCAGCGGGGCGCGGTCCATCTGCCGGACGATCGCGTCCTCCTGGTCGTCGGTGAGCTTCTCACCGCCGCGGGCCAGGAACTTGATGCCGTTGTCCGGGGCCGGGTTGTGCGAGGCGGAGATCATCACCCCGAAGTCCGCGTCCAGGTCCCCCACGAGGAAGGCCGCGGCCGGGGTGGGCAGCACGCCGGCGTCATAGACGTCGACGCCGGCGCTGGCCAGTCCCGCCTGCACGGCGGCGTTCAGGAACTCGCCGCTGATCCGGGGGTCCCGGGCCACCACCGCGGTCGGCCGTCGGCCGGCCGACACCTCGTGCCCGAGGACCGCGGCGGCGGCCTGGGACAGTTGCATTGCCAGTTCGACGGTCAGCTCTCCGTTGGCCAGGCCGCGGACGCCGTCAGTTCCGAATAATCTGCTCATCACGGTGGATTCTATGCCCCGGGAATGAGTTTTCCGTGTCATGTCGCTGTGG
>NZ_CALMQR010000094.1:0-1440 GCF_937871995.1 uncultured Citricoccus sp.
GGCGCGCGGCGAGCTGCAGCGCCCCGCCGGCGGTGAGCTGGTTCGCGTGCAGCCGGGGCATCATCCCGTGCTCCCGGCCGGCCGTGAGGACGCGGGCGCACTGCTCCTCGGTGAAGGCCCCCTCCTCGCAGAACGCGTCGACCCACCGGGCCCGGCCCCCCGCGGCCGGGATGATCCGCTCGACCACCAGGTCGACATAGCCCTCGGGATCGTCGCGGTACTCCGGCGGGACCACGTGGGCGGCCAGCAGGGTGGAGTCCTCCGTGTGCCGGTTGATGATGTCCAGGGCGCGCAGTTCCTCCTCCAGGCTCAGCCCGTACCCGGTCTTGACCTCGACCGTGGTGGTGCCGGAGCGCTCGGCCTGCCGGAGCAGGCGGACGAGGTTCTCCTCGAGCTCTGCCGTGGCGGCCGCGCGGGTGGCGGCCACCGTGGCGGTGATGCCACCGGCCGTGTAGGGCTGTCCGGCCATGCGGGCGGCGAACTCCGCCGAGCGGTCCCCGGCGAACACGAGGTGGGTGTGGCTGTCGACGAACCCCGGCAGGACCGCACCGCCGCCGGCGCTGATGCCCTCCTCGGCCAGTGCCGCCTCGATCGGGGCCTCGGCGGCCGGACCGGCCCAGCGGACCCGGCCGTCCTCGAGGAGCAGGGTGGCGTCGGCGACGACGCCCAGCAGGCCGGGGGCGCCGGCGTCGTTGGTCACCAGCTCGGCGATGTCCGTCACGACGGTGCGCATCAGGTCCCGTTCCCACCGGGCTCCCCGGGCCGGACGGGCGCATCGGGCCCCTCGGCCATCGGGATCCGCACCCCGCGCTCGGCGGCGACCTCCCGCGCCCGGTCGTAGCCGGCGTCCACGTGGCGCATCACGCCCGTGGCGGGGTCGTTCGTCAGGAGCCGTTCCAGCTTCCGGGCGGCCAGCTCGGTGCCGTCGGCCACGCAGACCTGGCCGGCATGGATCGAGCGCCCCATCCCCACGCCGCCGCCCTGGTGGATGGACACCCAGGTGGCGCCCGAGGAGGTGTTGACGAGGGCGTTGAGCAGCGGCCAGTCGGCCACGGCGTCGGTGCCGTCGAGCATCCCCTCGGTCTCCCGGTAGGGGCTGGCCACCGACCCGGAGTCGAGGTGGTCGCGGCCGATGACGATCGGGGCCGAGACCCTGCCCTCGGCCACGAGGCGGTTGAACAGCAACCCGGCCCGGGCCCGCTCGCCGTAGCCCAGCCAGCAGATCCGGGCGGGCAGCCCCTGGAACTCGACGTGCTCGGCGGCGGCCCGCAACCACCGGTGCAGGTCCGCGTGGTCCGGGAACAGCTCCATCAGGGCACGGTCCATGACGGCAATGTCGGCCGGGTCGCCGGACAGCGCCACCCACCGGAATGGGCCGCGCCCCTCGCAGAACTGCGGGCGGATATAGGCCTTCACGAAGCCGGGGAAGTCGAAGGCGCG
>NZ_CALMQR010000095.1:0-9656 GCF_937871995.1 uncultured Citricoccus sp.
CCGAGGCCCAGAAACAGCAGTGGCTGCCGGCCATGGCCGCCGGTGAGGCGATCGGGTGTTTCGGGCTCACCGAACCGAATGCGGGCTCGGACCCGGCCTCGATGAGAACCACCGCCGTCCAGGAGCCGGGTGGGGACTGGGTGCTGTCCGGGACCAAGCGGTGGATCGGGTTGGCGACCCTGGCCGATGTGGCGATCATCTGGGCCCAGACCGGTGAGCACGGGGAGGGCCGGGGGGTGCGCGGGTTCGTGGTGCCCACGGACACTCCCGGGTTCTCCGCCGAGGCGATCGGGTCCAAGCTGTCGATGCGGGCCTCGGTGCAGTGCGAGATCCACCTCGATCAGGTGCGCCTGCCGGCCGAGGCGATCCTGCCGGCCGAGAGTGCGGTGGGCCTGAAGGGCCCGTTCCAGTGCCTGAACGAGGCGAGGTACGGGATCATCTGGGGGGTGATGGGCGCGGCCCGGGACGCGTTCAACGCGGTGCTGGACTACACGCTGGGCCGGGAACAGTTCGGCACCCCGTTGGCCGGGTTCCAGCTCACGCAGGCGAAGCTGGCGGACATGGCGGTGGCCATCAACAAGGGGTACCTGTTGGCTCACCAGATCGGCCGGATCAAGGACACCGACCCGGCCGCGTTGAGCCCGGCGATGATCTCCACCGGGAAGCTGGACAACTGCCGGGTCGCGATCGGCATCGCCCGCGAAGCGAGGGAGATGCTCGGGGGCAACGGGATCACCCTGGAGCACTCCCCGCTGCGCCACGCCAACAACCTCGAGTCCGTGCGCACCTACGAGGGCACCGACGAGGTCCACCAGCTCACCATCGGCCGCACCCTGACCGGCATCGGCGCCTTCACCCGGACCCAGGCCCGACCATGACCCACCAGCACACCGAACAACAGACCGAACAGCAGACCGGCCCGCGCCCAACCGCGACCTGACCGGGACCGGGGCCTGACCCGGAGCATCACCGGAGGGTTATGCTTCGCGCATGAATGAGCAGGGGACCTCGCGCCGGATCGTCACGGGCCTGGTGGATGCCGGGCTGGTGGACGCACAGCGGGCGGAGGACGCGATCTCCGTCGTCGAGCGCCAGCTCGCCCCGCCCGGTGCCGTCGGCGCACCGGAGGAACGCCGGCGGACGGGCCCGCGACTGACCGAGGTGATCGCCTACGCGGGCGCCGCGCTGGTCGTCGTCGCGGTCATCCTGCTTGCCGCGCAGTACTGGGGCGACCTCACGGCCCTCCAACGCAGCCTGATCCTCGGGGGCATCGCCGTCGTGCTCCTGGCCGGTGCCCTCGTGATCGTCCGGGCCGCGGGCGGCGCCTGGCTGCTGCGCGACCGGCTCGGCCCGCGTCCCCGGTTCCTGGCCGGGACGCTCGTGGTCGCGGCGTCCATCGCGGCCGGCGTCGCGCTGGGCAGCTGGATCCTGCACGAGAACTTCCCGCCGCCGTCCTACGACCTGCACAACGTGTCCATGACCTCCGGGGTGGTGCTGGCCCTGGTCATCCTGCTGGTCGGCTACGTGCTGGCCCCCTCACCGCTGCTGCATCTGGCGCTGGCCCTGGCCACCGTCGTGTTCCTCACCAGTGTCTGGACGGGCGACGACTACCGCGCCGAGGTGCTGCGTGCCGTGCTGATCCTGGCGGTGGGCGCCGCGTGGCTCGCCCTCTCCCTGCTCGGCCGGTGGTGGACCGAACCCCAGCTGGGCGGGGCGGTCGGGGCACTGATGCTGCTCCTGGGGGCGCAGGTCCTCCTGGCGCATCCTGAACCCGGCTGGGCGTACGCGGTGACGTTCGTCGTCGCCCTGGCGCTGTTCGGCCTGTACTGGTGGCGCGGCTGGTGGCCCTTCCTGGCCGTGGGGGTCATCGCCCTGACCACCGCGGTCACGGAGGCGCTCATCGAGTGGACCGACGGCTCCCTCGGCGCCGGCGGCGCCACCCTGGTGGCCGGCCTGGTCCTGCTGGGATCCTCCGGTGCGGCCGTGGTGCTCCGCCAGCGCCGGGGCCACCGGACCCAGGAGGCCCCCGCCGCCTGAGGCCCCCTCCGCCTGGGACCGGCGGGGCGCGCGGCGTCGTCGGCTCAGCGCTCCAGCGTCAGGTCCACGTCGCCGATCCAGGGGCGGGCGATCTCGTCATAGGTGCCGTCGTTCAGGGCGATGTCCAGCCACTGGTCCACGTAGTGCTTGAAGACCACGTCCCCCTGCGGGAGCATGTAGCCCTTCTGGAAGTAGTCGAACGGCTCGTCCGGATTGACCACGCAGAGCTCCTCGTACTCGTGGTCGATGTACAGCACCTCCGAACGGTCGGTGGTCATCACGTCGGCGCGGCCGGCCACGATCTCGTCGAAGATCGTCAGGTTGTCGTGGGTCTTCAGCTCGCCCTCGGGGTAGTGCTCGCGGGCGAACTTCTCGTTGGTGCCTCCCTCCGGGAAGATCGAGGTGACGCCGGGACGGTTGATGTCCTCGATGGACCGGTACTTCTCGGCGTCCTCACAGCGCGCGATGGGCGTCTTGCCGTCCTCCAGGGTCGGGGCGGTGAAGAAGACCTGTTCAGCACGCTCGGGGTTCATCGAGATGCCGCCGACCGCGATGTCGCACCCGGCCAGGTAGTCGTCCATGAGGGTCTTCCAACTGGTCTTGACCCACTCGACCTCGACACCGAGGGTCTCGGCGAGGTCCCTGGCCATGTCCACGTCGATGCCCGTGAACTCCCCGGATCCCTCCGCCTGCTCGGTGAAGGGCGGATAGTCACCGGTGGTGCAGACCGTGAGACGGCCGGAGTCCTTGATGGCGTCCAGCCGCGAGGCGCCGGCGGCGTCCCCCGAGCCCACGGCGGGCACCGGCGAGGTCTCCGCGACCCCCTGGGCGCCCCTGATCTGGTCGGCACAACCCGTGAGCGTGAGGGCGGCCAGGCCCAGCAGGGCCAGGGCGGGGCGGAGGGGCGTCATTCGGGTTCTCATGGGGCTCCTGACGGTGACAGAGGTGACCTGCCTCATACTATGCAGGCCCACCCCGCGGCCCCCGCACCGGCGCTCCCGCCACGGGCCCCATGCCTTGACGTGACCCGGGTCACATGATTGCATCTATGCAACCTCGTTGCAAACCATGCAACCTCAACCTGGGTGGTTACACATGATCCGAAACTCATCCTCCGGCACGGCCTCTCAGCCCCTCCCCAGCCAGCATCCCGGGTCGGGCACACCGGGCCATGACGCCCCCGACCTCTCCCTCAGCGGACAGCCCCGCCCCGAGGAGATCCGTTCCACCCGACGCCGGGTGGTCGCCGCCAGCTTCATCGGCAACTTCGTCGAGTGGTTCGACTACGCCGTCTACGGCTATCTCGCGGTCACCATCACCGCGGTGTTCTTCCCCGAGTCCGATCCGCAGACCGGCCTCATGCTCACCTTCGCCCTGTTCGCGATCTCCTTCCTCGTCCGGCCCCTGGGCGGGTTCGTCTGGGGTCACCTCGGCGACCGCATCGGCCGGCGCACCGCGCTGTCCTGGTCCATCCTGCTGATGTCGATGGCGACCTTCTGCATCGCCCTGATCCCGTCCTACGCCGCCATCGGCATCTGGGCGCCGATCACCCTGCTGCTGCTGCGCGTGGTCCAGGGCTTCTCCGCCTCCGGTGAGTACGCCGGCGCCTCGGCCTTCCTCGTCGAGTACGCCCCGGCGAACCGGCGCGGCCTGTTCGCCGCCGTCGTCCCGGCCTCGACGGCGACCGGCCTGCTCCTCGGTTCCCTCATCGCCGCGCTGCTCACCGGCCTGCTCGACGCCGGGCAGATGAGCGACTGGGGCTGGCGGCTGCCCTTCCTCCTGGCCGCCCCCATGGGCCTGATCGGCCGCTACATCCGCAACAAGCTCGAGGACACCCCGGTCTTCCGCGAGCTGGCCGAGGAGGACGAGGCCGTCAAGACCCCCGTGTCCGACCTGTTCACCCAGCACTGGCGCGCCCTGCTCGTGGCCAGCGGCGCCGTGCTGCTCAACGCCGTCGGCTTCTACGTGATCCTCAGCTACATGCCGACGTACCTCTCGCAGGAGATCGGCCTGGACGAGACGCTGTCCTACATCGCCACCACCGTGGCGCTGCTGACCTACATCGGGTTCATCTTCCTCACCGGCATGCTCTCCGACCGTTTCGGGCGCAAGAAGGTCCTCATCAGCGCCTCGGTGCTGTTCATCGTGCTGACCTACCCGGCGTTCGTCCTGCTGGGCACCGGCAGCTTCGTGGTGATCGTGCTGGTCCAGATCCTGCTCGGTGCCCTGTTGACCCTCAACGACGGCACCCTGCCCAGCTTCCTGGCCGAGATGTTCCCCACGAGGGTCCGCTACTCCGGCTTCGCCGTCTCCTTCAACCTCTCCAACGCCATCTTCGGCGGCACGGCCCCGCTCGTGGCCACGTGGCTGATCGCCACCTCGGGCACCGACCTCGCGCCGAGCTGGTACCTCATGGCCGCCGCCGCCGTCTCGTTCGTCGCCGTGGCCCTGGCCCCGGAGACCAGCCGCAAGCCGCTGCGGCACCGGTGACCGCTGCGGCGGCACCCTGACGCGCTGCCGTGGGCCGCGCCGCTCACCCGGCCTTCGAGGTCGGCGTGTTGCGGCGCGGCTTCGCCGGGCGCTGGTTCAGGCTGCGGGCCAGCTCCCGCCGCTGGACCGGAGTGGTCCCGCCGCGGATGCCGTACCGGCCGTGCAGGTCCACTCCCGTCTCCTGCGTCATCGCCTCCGCGAGGCACTCGCTGACCACGGGACAGTCGTTGCAGATCGCCAGGGCCGCCTTCTTCTCCATGGGGTCCTTCGAGAAGAAGAGCTCGGTGTCACCCGGACCGCACTCGGCGTACAGCTTCCAGTCCCCCTCGGGCTTCCAGCCCTCGGACGGGTGTGCGGTGAGCGCGGTCAGGGGCGGCATCGGCCCGCGGGGCAGGTCCCGCACCGGCCCGCGCGGCCCGGGAGCACCGGATGCCGGGCGGCCGGGGGTTGTGATGCCGGAAGCTGGGAAGCCGGGGGGTGTGATGCCGGAGGCAGGGACGCCGGAGGTGGTGGCCTCGGCGTCCGCGACACCCTGCGCCGGGACGTCTGGCTCGGCGACACCCGGCGAGGGAACGCCGGCCGCGCGGATCCCTCGCCGAGCGACGCCCTGGGAGAGGACGCCCGACGGGGCACCCCCTGGTGCCGGGCGGCCCCGGAACGCGTCCGCGGCGTCTCGGAGTGCGGGGTTCATGATGGCCATGACTGCGTCACCTTTTCTGTTCGAGCAGCGGCGAACCCCGAGCATGGTGGTGGCGGTGCTCGCCGCGGTCCGGGAACCGATGGGGCCGACGCCGGACCTGGGGTGGAAATCGACGGGTACATCTCGACGGTTACGCCCGAATTACCGCTCCGGCGCCGAAAAGGTTGCAGGACACCTCCATCGACTGTCTCCGACCGGTGGATGACACCGCGGATGACCACCCCCGCGGGGGTGCCCGCAGGACGCCGGCCCCGCGACGGCTAAACCCGTCCGCCCCGTGTGGTCAGATGTTGGGTGCCCTCGGGACCGGCCATCCGGGCCGATCCCGAGGGCGTTCCGGGGTGCCGCCGCGACGGCATCCCACCTGATCTGCGAGGAGGGGACCCCGCCCATGATGGGACCACATCACGCCGCCTGCGGCGCGGCGGCCTGGGTGCTGATCGCCGCCGACGGTGAGCTGGCGCTGGGACCGCTGGCCGGCGTCGGGCTGTTCGGCACGGGCACCGGGGCGTTGCTGACGCTGCCGGAGGCCATCCCCCTGGGATTCGGGCTGCTGGGCGGGATCACGGACCTCGGCGTCCTGGCCGGGGCGATCGTCGCCGCCGGCGCCGCACTGCTGCCGGACGCCGACCACCGCCACGCCTCCATCGCCCACTCACTGCCGCCGGTCTCGGAGTGGTTGTGCCGCATCCTCGGCCGGGCCGCCGGTGGGCACCGCAACGGGACGCACTCGCTGCTGGGGATCGCCGCGTTCACCCTGATGGCCTGGCTGCTCTCCCGGTTGACGCTGCCGACCGAGTCCGGCGCGTTGCAGCTCGGCGCCGGGATCGGGACCGTGCTGCTGTCCGCCTTCGCGGTGAAGGCACTGCGGTTCATGCCGGACCGGGCACGCAGGGCCCCCTGGCTGGTGGGGATCCTGTGCGGGGCGCTGGTCACCGTGGGGCTGGGAGCGGAGAGCTCCTGGTTCGTGCTGGCGGTGGCGCTGGGCGTGGTGGTCCACGTCGCCGGGGACATGCTCACCGACGGCGGCTGCAACCTGCTGTGGCCCGTGCGCCTCCGGCGGCCACGGGAGCTGTCCCGGACGCCGCTGGTGCGGGAGATGTGGAGCAGTGGCGGGCGGATGAAGCTGCCCGTGCTGGGCCCCACCGGGTCACGGCGTGAGTGGGCGGCGGCCACCCTGATCTCCGCGGTCGCCGTGGTGGGCATGCTCAGTGCCGCGTGGGGCGTCGGTGTCCAGCTCCTCGGCACCGCGCTCTGATGCACCCCGCGCTCTGACGCACCCGGTCCGTCCCTCCCGGGCCTCGGGAGACCCCCGGGAGGCGACCCCCGGGAGGGCACCCTCGAACCGGGGTCCGCGCGGACCGGTCTAGGGCGTGTCCTGTGAATCTGGGACTGTCGGTGTTAGACCTGTGGAATGGTCGGGCGTGGTGAACTGACGGATAAGGCGTGGGCCAGGATCGAGCCGTTGCTGCCGGTGTCCGGGCGCGGCGGGCAGTGGCGTGATCACCGGCAGGTGATCAATGCGATCCTGTTCAAACTGCGCACCGGTGTTCCTTGGCGGGATGTGCCCGAGCGTTACGGTCCCTGGAAGACCGCCCATGAGCGGCTGCGGAAATGGACCTTGGACGGGACCTGGGAGAAGATCCTGGCCGAGGCCGTCGTCAAGGACGACGCCGTCGGGGAGGTCGAATGGATCATCAGCGTCGACTCGACCGTCGTACGGGCCCACCAGCACGCGGCCGGGGCCCGTAAAAAAGGGGGTGCCGGCCCGCGATCGAGGCCATCGCAGTGGACGGTGAAGGGATCGGACGCTCCCGGGGCGGACTGAGCAGCAAGATCCACCTGGCCGTGGACGGGCGGGGGCTGCCGATGAGCGTGCTGCTCACGCCCGGCCAGGACGGGGACAACCCGCAGTTGCTGCCCTTGCTGGAGGCCATCGGCGTCCGCCGCCGCGGTGCGGGCCGGCCACGGTGCCGCCCCGAGGCGGTCCTGGCGGACAAGGCCTATTCTCATCCCTCGACCCGCGCCGCACTGCGCCGGCGCCGTATCCGCTTCACCAGCCCCGAGCGCACCGACCAGAAAGCCCGCCGTGCCGCCAGGGGCAGCGCCGGTGGCAGGCCTCCGGCCTTCGACGCCGCCGAGTACCGCCGCCGCAACGTGGTCGAACGCTGCTTCAACCGGCTCAAGCAATTCCGCGACCTGGCCACCCGCTACGCCAAGCGCGCCGCCTACTACCGCTTCGAACTCCTCATCGCCGCCACCATCCTGTGGATGCGATGATTCACAGGACAGGCCCTAGCCGGCCTCCTCGGACAGCATCCGGCGGGCCTCCTCGAGCGCCCAGCCGGAATCCTTGTCCAGTTGCGCCAGGGCCAGCAGGTTCCCGATGCGCTGCTCCCGGCTGAGCTTGGCCGTCTCGTCGGCGAGGTTGATCATCGTCAGCACGCGGGCGTGGGCACGGCGCCCCCGGGCCTTCGTGCGGGTGTCGTTCGCCTCGGTGTCCCGCAGGATCTCCAGTGCTTCCGCCAACAGGTTCTTCATAGTCCGGTCCCCCAACCGTTGATCGTGCGCCATCCACCGTACCCGAAGGCAGCCGAGGCGTCGTGGCCGGGGTCACACGGCGCAGTATTCCCCCACCCCCTGCGGGCCCCGCCCGGGACAGGGATCGGCCCCTGCAGCGCGCCCCGGGTGATGAGGCCCGCATCACTCACGGTAGATTCGGAACCGGCGGGTGACGGACACCCCGGCCACCCGCCGTCCTTCACACCGAGACGAGGATCTGGATGCACCGACCGATGTGCCAGCCCACTGCTCTGCCCCAGCCCGCCCTGCCCCGGACCGCCCGGCGGGAGGTGGACCCATGCTGACCCCCACCGCGCGCGGCCCGCTCAGCGAGTGCGTCCTGGAGTCCCTGCGCACCGGGGACACCTCCCGGGCGGCCGACGCCCCGGACGCCGGCAGTCCCGAGGACGCCCAGATCACCCTGTGGGCCCTGTACGAGCAGCACTACCGGGGCTTCGAGGACGTGGCGGGCGACCTGGAGTGGGACCCGCAGCTGATCGCGGTGCGACGGCGCCTCGAGCAGGACTTCGAGCGGGAGCTCCGCGCCCGGACCCCCGGGGTGCCCGAGCCCGGGAACTTCGCCGAGGACTTCTTCGCGTTCGTCGCCGACCACGACGGCCCCTCGCTGGCGGCCCACATCCACCGCTCCGCATCCGAGGAGCAGGTGCGGGAGTTCCTGCGTCACAAGTCGATCTACCACCTGAAGGAGTCGGACCACACCACGTGGGTCATCCCCCGCCTGTCCGATACCGTCAAGGCCGCCGTGATGGAGTTGCAGTACGACGAGTACGGGGGTGGCAACCCGCACCGGTTGCACGCCCACCTCTTCGCCCAGGGCCTGACGGCCAGCGGCCTGTCGGCCGAGTACGGCGCGTACATCGACGAGGTCCCGGTCGAGGTCCTCGAGCAGAACAACGTGATGTCCCTGTTCGGGTTGAACCGGCGACTCCGTGCGGCCTCGCTCGGCTTTCTGACCGCCTTCGAGGCCACCAGCTCTTCGCCGTCGCGCAAGATCGCCGGCGGGCTGGAGCGCCTGGGCTTCCCTGCGGAAATGGTCGAGTACTACACCGAGCACGTCGAGGCCGACGCGGTGCACGAGCAATTGGCCGTCCGCACGATCTGCGGGGCCCTGCTGGCCGAGGAGCCCTCCCTGCACGAGGACGTCTTCTTCGGCGCGTGGACCAGCCTGGACCAGGACGACCGCTACGCCCAGCGCATGCTCGGCGCGTGGGCCTCATGAGCGACGAACCGGGCAGGCTGCCGGGCCAGGGGCCGGGCATGACCCCGGGCCACCCGGACGTGATCTTCTGTCCGGGAGGCCCGATCCTGCTCCGCGGCGATCACGTGGTGCAGGACGAGGACGGCAACGAATATCAGACCACCCGGCCCGTCAGCGCCGTCTGCCGCTGCGGCGGTTCCGCCATCAAGCCGTGGTGTGACGGCACCCACAAGGTGATGCGCAGGCGCCCCGGCCGCTGACCGGCGCACCGACCGGCCCGCCGGGCAGCCTGAGGGGTCAGCGGGTGAGCCGCACGACCACCCCGCGGTCGAAGACGCGGGTCTCGACCGCGCTGACCGCACCGTCGGACCGCTGCCCCGCATAGGCGGCGATCAGCTCGGCCTGGGCGGTGTTGCCAAGCTGGAGCAGTGCGGAGCCCCCGCCGGCCAGGTGACCGACGATGAGGTCGGCGCACGTCCGCGCGAGGTCCAGGCCGTCGTCGCCGCCGTCGATCGCCAGGACGGGGTCCGCCGGGAACCGCGAGGTCTCCGCCGAGCGCACCCACGGCGGGTCCGCGATGATCAACGGGAACCGTTCGTCCTCACCGAGCGCCTCATCGATCCGGGCCAGCCGGAACTCGACGCGGGA
>NZ_CALMQR010000096.1:0-2754 GCF_937871995.1 uncultured Citricoccus sp.
GGAGTAACCGGCGGCGTAGAGGTGGGCCAAGAGGTCGATGGCCCCGGGCAGTGGACTGCCACCGGCGCCACAGGCACGGGAGGTGCTGACGAGGCAGCCGTCCACGTCCAGCATCCAGCCGCGAGAGGAGGTGACGGAGTCGAGGTCACCCGGTCCCGGGACGAAACCGTTGACGAGGGACGGCTGCACGGTTCCGGTCGTGGCCGGGGCGCCCGACGCGGGTGCGGAGGAGGCGGTCGAGGGGGTACTCATGCTGGCTCCTGGGCGTCGTGCCGGTTGGTGGAGGCGCCTGCAGGGGTTCCTGCGGGGGTGGCATTCCGGCGCAGGGAGAACGTGGTCTCACCGTCGGAGAGGGAAATCGACGTGGTCCGCGAGCTCGTGCCGATCGAGGACAGCAGGGTCTTCAGGGTGCGGGCCGGGGCGGTGCGGGCTGCCTCGTACATCGCGTTGACCTGTTCACCGGGCATCACCGCTCGCAGCAGCAGTTCCTCGTCCCCGAGGTTCTCGCCGAAGCGGTGCCGCAGGTCCTTCAGCGTGACGGACTGGCCGTCGTCGGGAACCTGGCGCCCGCGTTCCGTGGCCAGGGAGCGGTCCTTCAGCGCGGGCTCCACCTCGCCGGGCAGGGGGCCGAAGTCCCCGCGGATCAGGTCGATGACCTCGTCGGCGACCTGCTTGTAGCGTTCGCCTGTCATCACGTTCAGGGTTGCCTGAGTGACGATGTACTGCGCGAACGGGGTCATCACGATCGGCCAGCCGAGGTCCTGGCGGACCTGCACGGACTCCTCGATGACGGCATCGAAGAGGTGCTCCTGCCGGATCTCGCGCAACTGGCGCCGAGTGGTCGACTGCACGCCGCCGGGGATGTTGTGGCGGTAGAAGGCCTCGTCATACTCGTTGGGGACGCCCATAGGCAGATTCTTGAGCTTCGCCTGACGCTGCAGGTAGGCGCTGGCCGCGGCCATGGCGTCCGTGTCCACGTCCACCTCGTGGCCGCGCGCTCGCAGGTTCGCCACGAGCCGCTGGGCCTCGGGGTGCGATGGGCCGTTGGCCAGGGGCGGCAGCGCACTGTGGAGCGTCGTCACCCCGAGGTCCGCTGCCTCCAGCAGGACCAGCGGGGACAGCCCGGTGGTGGCGTGCGAGTGGATCTCCTGCAGGCCGTGTCGCGGCATGGCCTGCTGTAGGTGCGGGACCAGCTGACGCACGCGGTCGATCGTCAGCAACCCGGAGGGGTCCTTCAGGTAGAAGCCGTCGATGTGATCGGAGGCATCCAGCTCGGCGGCGCGGTCCATGAAGTACCGGTCCGTGTGCACCGGGCTGGTGGTGTAGCAGATCCCGCCGATGACCTCCTCGAAGCCGACGCGCTTGGCCATCGCGGCGATCTTCGCGGCCGAGGCCATGTCATGCATCGGGTCGATGACCCACATCTTGGTGATGCCGTTGCGGGCCAGGACGGAATAGGCCAACTCCAGCACGGCGTCCGGGGTGCGGTGGAAGGTGATGAACCGCTTACCGGTGGTGAGGAAACCGAGCTGGGTGTTGCGGGCCCGGTCCCGGGCGGCCCGTACCCGCTCGAAGGGGTCCTCGCGGTGGTAGCGGACGGCCGTGGCCAGGATGGTGGAGGTGGCCAGCTCGAGGGTGCGGTAGCCGACCCGGTCCAGGTCCGGGACCGCGCCCTCGATCATTCGGGTGGTCACGCCCGTGGCGCCCCACAGGGACTGGTTGCCGTCCCGCAGGGAAACGTCTACGAGGCTGATCTCGCTCATGCGTGGACGTCCTCTCGGGTGCTGGTGAGGTTATCGATCTCATGGTTGAGCCAGTGCGTGGTGACGCTGTTGCCCCGGTAGTCGGGGTGAGCCAGGATGCACTGCAGCAACGGCAGGGACGTGGTGATCCCCTCGACGGTGAAGTGCTCGAGCACGTGTTCCATGCGCTGGATCGCAGTGGCCCGGTCCGGCGCCCAGACGATCTGCTTGCCCATCAGCGCGTCGTAGTACGGCGGGAACAGGTAGCCCTCGTAGAGGTGCGAGTCCAGGCGGGAGCCACCGGCCGCCCCGGGGGACCAGCGGGTCACCCGCCCGGGGGAGGGGGCCAGCCCGCGGTCGGGGTTCTGGGCGCTGATGCGGCACTCCACGGCGTGCCCGGTCAGCTGCACGTCGGCCTGGGTGATCTCCAGCGGAACACCCAGGGCTGCCAGGATCTGCTGGCGGACCAGGTCCACTCCCGTGACGGCCTCCGCGACCGGGTGCTCGACCTGCAGCCGGGGGTTGACCTCGAGGAAGGCCAGCTCGTCCCGGTCGACGTCGTAGAGGAACTCCACCGTGCCCAGGCCCACGTAGTCCAGGGCCTCGGCGATCCGCAGGGCGCTGGCGTGCAGCAGCTCCCGGGTGGACTGCGGCAGGGCGGCGCAGGGCGCCTCCTCGACGACCTTCTGGTACCGGTACTGCACGGAGCACTCGCGCTCGCCCAGCTGGACGCGGTTCCCGTGGCGGTCGCCGAGGATCTGCACCTCCACGTGCTTGGCGTCGGTGACGAAGCGTTCGAGGAACACGAGGCCGTTGCCGAAGGAAGATGCGGCCTCGGAGGAGGCCAGCTGCCACGCGTCCTGGAGGTCCGCGGCGGACTCCACCAGCTTCATGCCGCGGCCGCCACCGCCGTAGGCCGCCTTGACCAGGACGGGGTAGCCGATCCGCTCGGCCAGGGCGCGGACCTCCTCCACGGACTCGGCGGTGCCCCCGGCGGACACGGGCACGCCCA
>NZ_CALMQR010000097.1:0-10148 GCF_937871995.1 uncultured Citricoccus sp.
AGCTGCCCCGGACGGAACCGACATCAACCCGCAGGGCGGTGCCGGCAGAAGTTCTGCGAGGAAATAAGCGACCGAGGAACGAGGAAGCGCCGAGCAGAAGTTCTGCCGGTACCGGCCCCGGAGCGCCAGCGGAGGGGCTTGTGCCGGTGGAGCCGGGGCGCATAATCCGAAGGACAGCAGGCAAAAAAGAAGGCCCGTCAGGGCCAACCCTGCTCCGCCGCCGTTCCGGCGGAGCAGGGCAACAGCCGGCCGCCTGCGGCCGACCGCATGTGGGGATCCGAGCTAGCGAGGAACCTCACCGACTCTGGACACGCTGATAGAGGGCTCTCCTGGCGTCTTGGTAGGCCTACTTGGCAAGCTCGTGCGTTGGCGGTGAGCCTCGGCGTAATACTCAGATGGAACAACGATGCAGACGAGACGTGCGCTCCGCGATCA
This sequence comes from uncultured Citricoccus sp., assembly GCF_937871995.1. Taxonomy (NCBI): domain Bacteria; kingdom Bacillati; phylum Actinomycetota; class Actinomycetes; order Micrococcales; family Micrococcaceae; genus Citricoccus; species uncultured Citricoccus sp. The sequence continues at coordinate 436 of NZ_CALMQR010000097.1, forward strand.
GTTTGGAAGCATCCTGTGCACGCGGGACGACCGCTTCCACCAGGAAAAAGAGCGGCCCACCCGAGAGGAACGGGTGGGCCGCAGAGGTTCCCAAGGAGGAACCTCGGACCAGCGTACTGGCCCAAATCTGGGTGATGTCGGCGAGATATCTATATGATATCAATCCGCTTTCAACAGTCCAGCGCCCTCGGGGGACCCAGAGCGCTGGCGGATCCCATAAATCGGAAGATATGGGGCATCGGACTGCTTACACGCCAACATCATAGTGAAACTACTCCGCTATACATCTACTATCGAACCGATAGCATCCATTTGCCGTATAAGAACGTTCAGGCCTTCAATTCGGACTTAAGGATTTCCAGCCCTCGCTGCAGCGCGCGGAGTGCGGTGGCGTGCTGGCTACGGTCGTCCATCTTGGCGACCGTAGCCAGCTCCACGGCCAGCGTCGGGTCCGGCCAGCGAATGAGCATGGTTCGCGCCACTTCAGCCGGCCACTCCCCCACCCGGCGATCTTTGACGGCTGAGCTAGTCGCAGTCGACTGCGCGTTCTCCACCGCTGCTGGGTTCTCTGCGCCCGCAGCAAAGGCCTCAATATCAACCGGATCAATCGGTGCGGGTTTTCGCTGCTTGAATGCCATTACGCCTGGACCTCCGCTGCTAGTTCCTGAATTTCGGCCTTCGCCTTAGGGTTGCTCCACTCCACGACGCCAAGCCCTTCCCCCACGACGTCCCGGTAGGCCTTCCGTTCGTACAGGACGGTCTCCAGCGGCTTGATAGTGGGGTAATCGGCGAGATACTCCCGAGCATCAGTGCGTTCGCTGATCGCAGGGTTTGATGGGGCCTGGGCGATGAGCCCTCGAACGGTAAGGCCGGGGTTCAAGTCCTTGGCCTGCTCGATGACCTCGCTCATGTGGCCAAGGGTGTCGAGGTCGAGCTGGCTGGGACGCACGACGACCACGAGGGTATCGGCGGCCAGCATGCCGGTGCGCATCTCCCTGGAATCCTTGCCGGCCACGTCGACGATCACGATGTCGTAGCGGGTCGCCAGATCGGTAAGGGTTTGGTGGATGGTGCCAAATTTCTCAACGCAGGCAACGGCAGGCTGATGGCCTTGCTCTTCTCGGTCGGCGTGCCAACGAGCGGCGGACCGCTGTGCGTCGGCATCGACGAGGCAAACGTCCCGCCCTTGACGCGCGTACTCCACGGCGAGGTTGATAGCGACAGTGGATTTGCCGACACCGCCCTTCTGGCTGCCGATAAGGAGGATCATGCTTTCTCCCAGCTTTCAGAGTGATAGTGAACCGCTAGCAGTATTACATCGCTAGTTATCTGATATCACTGTAATAGTGGCGGCGCCTGATAGCAACCGGAAGCCATGGTGATATCGAACTGACAGCAACTTTCAGAGTGCCACCACCGATATGTCGCGGTCGCCGCCCGCAGTACCGGGTGGGTTGGTACCCAAATGCACCGGCCAGGTTCATGCCTTCTCTGGGTGAGCTCCGCAATACTTGCAGTGGCCGCGGCGGGGCTGGTGCCAGTGGTGGCGGTGATCGCTGGAGTTGCCTTGGGAAAGATCAACCAGGACGTTCTGAGCGTGTTCAGGGTGCAGCATCACGGTCTCCTACGGTCAGACCATCGGGTGATGGGCAAGAAGAAAACGAGGCGTCGGCGCGGACAATTCGTCGCGTGACGGCTCGGCGGCTGCCCATGGGTTCTGGTGACGCAGATCTTCGTGGAATGCCGAAGCTCTAGGTCGCTTGGTCGAACCGGCGGCGTCCGCAGAGTGATATCAGGACCACAACATAGCAATATGCTATCACACCGATATTATTCCGAAGTGGATGCATTAAGACATCATTGTGATATCACTGTTGAAGCCTCACGCGGCCTGTGACGATTCTGCTCTTCCAGAACCAGGTCGGGCTATCCCGGTGCTGAGCTGATGTCTGGCCTGCTGATAATCAGCTTTACCGTCGAGGCGACGGGGGTGTGCCCCGTACACGTTCGTCCCGACTTGGGGAAGCAGGCTCAGTTGGCCAGGGCCTGCCCGTCGGCTGGCTGCGGTGCGTCGGGGTGCCTGCATCCAGGCTTGCTCGGCTTGCCACCAAGCCCAGAGTTCACGTTCGAGGCTGTAGCGAGCCTCTCGTTCCGCAAGGCGCCCATGCACGCGCAACCGTTTGGCAGCCGCGGGACGAGGATCTGAGGCCCTCCTGGACCAGCCGGCGGGGGAGTGGCGGAGCAAACCTGCCTCCGAGAGTCGGTCCAGCAACCGGGCTGCATGGTCCCTGGTGGTGCCAATGTCCTGCGTGAACTGGGCCAGGGTCCGGGGAGTTCTTGAGGCTTTGGCGTAGAGGTTGCCTGCTGCGTGTCCAAGGCCCGGTCCCAGCGTAAAGACGTCGTGGGCGCAGGCCCGGATGCGCTGGGTGAGGGTTTCGAGCAGGGTCAGTCTCTCTGCGGCCCCGGCCCCTGCGGGGCGCGGGTCCGCTTGTGACCGACCGTTATGGTTCTCGCTGTGGATATCGCCATGGGGATGCAATCGCCAACGCGCGCCGCAGGGGCCCTCGGCGTCTTGGACCCGGGTGATCCAGCCGTCCGCGGCCAGCCGCAACAGGGCAACCCGGGCGGTCTCCCGGCCGATGCCGGCCAGCAAGCCGAGACGACGGATGTCGGCCTCCAGGTCCGGGGTGAGGGCCTGCAGGGCCAGGATGGACAACACGTCCAGGACCCGACGATCGGCCGGTCCACGACCCTGACCCCAGCGGCCTGCGGCGGCGTCAGCGCGGGCCTGTACGTCGCGGACGTGAGCGGCGATGGCATCCGCGCGGGCATCGAAGGTGGGGTCCTCACCGATCTGGCGGGGCGTGGTGGCCACGTGAGCCACGGCCTTGGCCCACTGTCGGGCCAGGGTCGCTGCGACCTCTCGGGGCTCGCGGGACACTCTTTGGGTGCTCGTACCGGTAGAGAGTCGGTGGGAGCGAACGTGCTCCAGGCCCGGGCTGGTGAGCACGAGGGCGGCGACGTCGGCGTGCCTCCAACGGGCAGAGGCCGCCCCGATGAGCACCCGCCAGAGCACCGCGGAGGCGTCCCCGGAAGAGGCGTCTTCCTCGAGGGCGGCCTTGCTGACAGCGGGCAACTCTCGCCGAGGTCCAGGCAGGTAAGGGTGCCCGTGATCGTCCACGGGTAAGGGCCGGTGTGTCTCCAGGGGACCGGATGGTTCGGCGGCTCCCACCAATGCGGCCAGGTGCTCGACCAGGGCCCGGACAGCGGCAGCGGTGCCGGTGGGGGCCAGGAGGCTGTTCAAGTCACCGGAGACGACGGTGGAGGTTCCCCCCGCTCGGTGAGGGGCACCCGGGGGACGGACACAACCGGTGGCCGGGTTGGTCAGCGGCGCGAGGTCCAGAGTGGGGCACAGGTGTCGAGTCAGCCGGGCCAGGGTGGCCACGGTCTCGGCCTCCACGGAATCCGCGAGGGCGGCCCAGACGTGGCGGCCGTTGGAGGGTCCCGAGGCACAGACGACGGGGGAGAGGCCGACCTCGTCGAGGAGCCCGGCCAGGGTCTCTGCATCGCGAGCGGCCGCAGCGGCGCTGTCGGGGGTCTTGGCATCGAGGTCGAAGGCCAACAGCCGGTACCGGTGGTCGGTGTCGGCCAAGTACACGGCCCAGGGGCGCGCCGGGGTGTCCGCGGTGGTGCGTCGGTGCGTGCCGTATTGGTTCAGCACAACACCGCTGGCGTCGGCCACGGCCACGCGCACGCTCGGGCGCGGGCTAAGGGCTCCTGTCAGGCTCCACGCCGAGGTGGGGTCGCCAATAGATGCAATATCGCGCGCTGTTGTTATGATGGGGTCACCTCCTGGGTTCGCCTCCTGGGTAGACAAAAGGAAGTCGCCGGCTGCTAACCGGGACTTTCCATATCGCTTGATCTGATCGAGTCGCCAAACTTCTGCAGATCGAGCGTCCAGACTCCGAACCCCCGCCCGGCCAAGGGCGGGGGTTCGCTGCGTCTATGCCGTGCGCCGCATGGGCTCACCTCCGGCGTGGTCCATGCCCATGTCCAAGGCGGGATGACGTTCGAGGTCCCAGCCAATGGGGACGCCAGTTGCGTCGGGCTTGCCAGCCCGGATAGCGGCCTCGATGACCGCCCACTGGGGGGCATTTCCTGCCGCCGCGCTGTACGCGTCGAGCAGCGCCTTAACATCGGGCGTGATGTTCACCTGGATACCCACCGTCGGGGTTCCGCGCTTACGCCGATATGGACTGGACATGCGACCACCCTACATAGGAAGAACTAGTTCTAGATCATTCGACGCGCCCCCGTCAGCATCAGACTCGCAGCGTCTCTGATGGTTCGCGGACAACATCGAAACGTGCGTGGAACGTGTTCCGAACTATACTAGCCATAGACGACCGACGGCGAGGAAACCTATGGACCAGTTGCAAGCGGAGGCCCGAACTGCCTTCGAGGCCCTTCGCCTGCCTCCACGTCTCACTTTGGATTCGCTGATTACTCACGTCGAGGCTGTCCGCGGCCGTCGCATGAAGATCATCGAGACCAGCAAGTTGACTGGTAAGAAAATCTGCGGTCTATGGATCCCAAGGGAGACCGTGGACGTCGTTTACCACTCTGAGACGCATGGTCGGTTGCATCGTCAGCAAATGATCCTGCACGAAATCGCCCACATGATTTTGCGTCACGACCAGTGCCGTGATGCGACTTGGCAGGGGGTCAATATCTTTCGGGAAATCTCGGGGGAGGTCGTAGAGAAGGCTCTGGCGCGTGGAGACTTCCGATCCGATCTGGAGGCGACGGCGGAATACCTCGCTGATCTGCTGGCTGCCGCAATCCGGGACGCCGCCCGTCAGGAAATCTACGGATACGGCAGGTTCTTCGAATGATGTCGATCATGGTGGCGGCCCTGATGTGGGGGCTGGTCCTCGTCCTGGCCCTGCGCGCCAAACACCGGCCCGACAACACCTTGATGTGGGCGGCCACCGTGATAGCCATCTCGATGACCACGAACGTCCCGGGGATCTATCTGTGGTCGGCCACGTGGCTACCACCCAACGCGCTGGACTTGATGGCTAACCTTCTTTTGGTCATCGGCGTCTATTACTTGGCCAGCGCTATTCGACGAGGGGCCACCGCAGCGGGTATGGCTGGGGGAGTGGAGGCGAACTGGACGCGGATCGCGGCCGTCGTGACCATCCTGGTCATGGGCGCGGCGTTCATGCGCATCGACGCTCCCGAACCCTCGACCAACTTCATGTTGACCTACGGGAGCCAGCCTGCGGCCGGGCTATATTCGGCAGTGCAGTACGTCTTCATCTTTGGCGTGATGCTGGGAACGCTCACCACCTGCATCCGCAACGTCCCCCGGATGATTCAGGCACGGTTCAAAGTCGGGTTCAGCGTCACCGGGGCCGGGTGCATGGCGGCATTGCTGCTGTGCGTCTCGGTGGTGGCTATGGATATCTGTCACGTTGTCGGGGAGCTGGAGTTCATGCGCGTCCTGGGCGGGATTTACGACGTCCTCTTTTTCACAACGATGATTCTGCTGTGCGTAGGCCTCGCTATCCCGCCCCTCAGCCGCCAGATCAACTCGCTCCAGCTCCGACGGAGAGTGCTTGCCGTCGAACCGGAGGTACGGCGCATCTGGTCCAGCACGGTCGCCACCACCCCCTCGGTCAGCTTGGTCGGGGCCAGGCTCCAGAGGGCTCCTGCGGCCCAGAAGCTGCGTACCGATCAGGCCACGGATGGCATGCACCGGATGCTGGTCGAGATCCACGATTATCTGAATGTCACTGCTTCCTCGGACATTCTGACCGCTGCCGACTGGCGATGCCTTGATGAAGCCGAGGCGCTGTGCCTCCAGCAGGGGAGGGCGCTCGATGGCTAGTTCACTGGCGGTGGTCAGCGGCGGCCTGTGTGCCTACTGGGCGCTGACGGCAGGGGTGGGCCGGGTGCTGCGATCGCGAGTCACCGATGCCAGGCAGAGCAACAGGTTCGTGCCCGTCGTGCGGGTCGGCGCTGGGGACGCGGGGGAGTACGTCGAGTTCCCGGTGAGGAGTTTTGCCGCCCACCCGGGGGTCCTGGGTGTGACCACCCCCAGGGGGAGCCGTCTGGTTCTCGGCCCGCCCGAAACGCACTTCGAGCTGGTGCGTCGGCCCGTGCTGGCTGGTGACTCCGCCTCGCTGCGTCGAGAGCGACGCGGCAGGTTGAGTGGATATTTGGGAGAGACACCGAGTGACCATGGCCTGGCGTACCAGGACGTGGAACTCGAGGGGCAGGCCATGTGGCAGGTTCCCGGGAGAGAGCCCGGCCAGGCCTCCGTGTGGGCCATCCACGTCCACGGTTTGGGAAGTCGACGAAGCCAGACCCTTCGAAGTGTGGAGACCTTTGCCAACCTCGGCATCCCTTCGCTGGTGCCGACCTACCGCACCTCGCTGGACGGTCAAACGGCGCCGCCCCGAAGCCATCTGGGCCTGACCGAGTGGCAGCAGGTGGCCCGGGCGCAGGAGTACGCGGTGGCGGCCGGAGCTGAGAAGATCATCTTCGTGGGCTGGTCCCTCGGAGCCTCGATCGTGCTTCAGACCATCCAGCGAGTTCCCTGTCCGGCAGTCCGAGGTGCCCTGTTGGTGTCACCGGCCCTGGATTGGCGGGCAATCACGCTGGCGGCCCTGAATGAGGCCCGCGTACCCCGTGGGTTGGCCCGTTGGGCGATGTCCGGGTTCAACCTGGCGCGTCCGAGCGGCGACCCGCACGTCCCCTGGGCCGAACTGCCCGGAACTTCTATGACAACGGACCCTCAGGTGCCGGTCCTGCTCTTCCATGGCGCGGCCGACGCCAGCGTCCCCATACGCCTGTCGCGGGACCTGGCGGAGAGACAGCCCAGGGTCCGTCTGGTCGAGTTTCCCGGCGCTCACCACACGCTGGAGTGGAACAGCGACCCGGCCCTGTGGGACCGCGAGATCCGGGCTTGGTGCGCAGCACTGGACCTACCAATCGGCACCCCCGCCGACACCGTCAACGACCTGGAGAGGCATACCTCATGGCAGCAACCGAAAGCGCAGCAGCGCGAAATCTCAGGGCCTCTCAGGCCCTGAGCCGAAAGATCGAGCTCCTGTTGGACGTGGTGACTACGTCCGACGGGAACCGGTATGAGTTCCAAGACGTCCGGGACGCCCTGGAGCAAAAGGGCGTCAAACTCTCCAGGACGCGCTGGCACCACATCAAAGCGGGCGACGCCACTGTGCCCCAGCCCCGCGAGATTGTGGAGGCCTTGGCCGACTTCTTCGGCGTCAATAGGGAGTACTTGCTGGAAGAGAACGGGCCTGTGCCCGAGCGAATCCAACACGAGCTGGATCTGCTCGCGGCGATGCGCCGAGCCAAGGTCCGAGAGTTTGCCACCCGGACTCTCCAGGAAGTCGACAATGACACCCTGGCGGCGATCGCCGCACTGCTGGATGATTCCCAGCAGCATGAGTAAATGACCGTCCCCGCTAGCCTGCACGGCTCGTTGCTGTCTTGTCGCGGAGGTTCGGGAGGAACCTCACCGACTCTGGGCAGGCACGACACGACCTATCCCTTGTGAAATAGCGCGGCCCACCCGGGAGGAACGGGTGGGCCGCAGAGGTTCCCAAGGAGGAACCGGGACCAGCGCGCTGGACCCAGTCGGTAGGTGAGCGGTTATTGGAGTTGCTGGTCGGTCCAGTTCTGGATGACGTACCCGGTCCTATCTTTGGCGACTTGGAAGGTCATGTGGGCCGGGTCGGGCGTCAGGGTCCAGCCATCCTCGGACTGCCAGGTCCAGGAGGCAACGACGTAGTACGTGGTGATGTCGCCCTGAGGGTAGGTGTCGGTGATCTGGACCTGTGGTGTGCTCTTGGCGTCGTGTTCGGCGGCTTCCCACCAGTCTTCGGGCAGGACCGGTTTGGCCGGGGTGACGAAGATGTCCTGGTATTCGTCCACGAACAAGGGCAGGGCCCGGCGGTAGCCGTCGGTGGGTGAGACGTCGGTGGTGGTGTCCCAGGTGGTCATGACCTGGGCGGCCGTGGTGACGAGCTCGTCCGCGCTCATGCCCTTGCGTTTCAGCTTCCCGGCCGGCGCCTCCGGGGAACTCGAGGCCGTGGCGGGCGGTGCGGTGGTTTCCCAGGCCCTGCCGGTGGCGGCGTCGCTGGGAGCGGCCGATGGGGGCGTGGCGGTCTCCGCGGTGGTTGGGGTGGCGTCACTGGTATCTGGCTGGGCGGTCCGGGTGACGGCGTAGACGACGCCGGTAGTCAAGAGCGCGACGGCGACCACGATGGCAATGAGGAGGGCGGTGAATCGGGTGGAGCGCATGGGTTGAACTATTCCTGGGTGGAGGCGGGCAGTCGAATGTATCCGGGGACGTCGCTGACCGGGGTGTTGGTCACCGAGTAGGTGTTAGGGGTGGCGAGGTTGTAGTGCTCGATGATGGCGGTGTCTCCGTCCACGGCGGCGACGAAGCCGACATGTCCGTAGCCACCACCGATGTCGTTGTACCCCCACCAGGCGATGTCCCCGGGGCTAGGGTCGGAGGTGTGGAAGCTGACGCCCTCGGCCTGGGTGAGGATGTCCCTCCAGGATCCTGCCCCGGATTGACCGGGACCGTAGCCCACGCCCAGTGCGGCGAAGGTGAACGGCGGCTTGCCCTCGCCTTCACTCCAGCCGAGGGACTGGTTGATGCGCCACATCACGAAGTCGGTGCACTGGCGCTGGGTGTGGCCGAACAGGCTGCGGGCGTGGCCCCAGCCGTCGACGCCCACGGGTTCGCGGTGGGGGTAGTCATCGACGCCGACCCCGTCGACGTTGAGCTCGCCCAGGGAGTCACAGAGCCCGGCGCCGCCGGTTCCTCCAGTGGCGGTGGTGATCTTCTGGACGTACTGCTGGGTCTCCTGGAACGGGGGGATGCCCTGGTGTTTGAGCACGGCCCCGGGTCCGGCGTTGTAGGCGGCCAGGGTGAGGCGGATCGTCTCGTTCTCGTTCCCGGCCAGCGGGGCGACTTGGGCGCGCAGGTGCTTCATGTACCGGCCCTGGGCGGCAATGGCGGCGAACGGGTCGAAGGGGTCGGTGCCGTCACCGAACTGGGCCCAGGTGGCGGGCATGAACTGGGTCAGGCCCTGCGCACCGACCGGGGAGACCGCAGTGGGGTCCCACCGGGATTCCTGGTCGATCTGGGCCGCCAGAATCCCGACGGGAATCCCGGAGTGCTCCGCGGCGGTGGCGATGGCCTGGCGGTATTCACTGGGCACAGACCCGGTGCCGGTCTCGGGGCGGCAGACCCCGCCCTCGGCCGCGGGGCCGTCGAACACGGCCAGGGTGAGCAGCAGCAACACCGCACCCAGGATCAGCCCGAGCAGGGCGGTGCCCAGGCACCCCAGGCCGGCGGCGGTCTTGTTCAACATCGGCTCACATGCCCTCCACGACGGCCGCGGTGGCCTGCAGGTAGGCGTCCCGAGTCCGCGGGGCCAGGGCCTCCCAGACGATCTCCCCGCCGTCGTCCAGGGTGCGGTCATACGGCACCACGACCACCGAGCGGACCAGGCCCGTCAGGCTGTTCTGGATTTCGGTCAGGCGCTGGGTGGAGGCGGTGCGCGGCTGGGTGATGATGGCGACCCCGTTGGCCAGCTTCTCCCCGTACCCTTCGGCGCGCAGGGCGTCGATGGTGGTGAAGGCCCGGCGGGCGGCGTCTTCCT
>NZ_CALMQR010000098.1:0-2018 GCF_937871995.1 uncultured Citricoccus sp.
GCGCCCTTGGTCATCTTCTTCATGTCAAACCCCTTAGTGGTATCGATCTTCGCCGGGGCTGGCGGGGATGCCAGCACCCAGCGTCGATGCTGAGACGGTTACGGAAGCTGGTGGCGCCTGGACGGGGGATGTCCCTGCTGCTATCGGCTTCCCGATGACACTTAGTTCACCCCGGTCTCCCAAAGCGAGGGACCGGGATTCGCACCGGATCCCCACAAGGTTTCCCAAGGATTCCCGGTCCTCGACTTGAGCCCTTCTTGAGCTTTGGCAACCTGCGCGCTTCTTGAGCCATTCTTTGGCGAATCCGGGGACACAACCACAGGTGCCGGGTGGATCATGAAGCCATGACCACTGCACCAGTTATCGACACTGATGCGTTGGGCCGGCTGGGAGAACAATTGGGCGATCCAGAAGTGCTGTGCGGATTCATCCGCCGGTACGAGAAGATGCTGGACCAACGCGTCGAACGACTTCACCATGCCCTGAACACCCAGGACCACGAGGACTGGATGGACGCCGTCCTGTCCCTCAAGACCTCGTCGGCCATGGCCGGTGCCGCCGCGCTGTCGCAACTGGCCGCCGAGCTCCAGGACCACCTGGCGAAGCGTCCGCCGGATCCCGTCCGCTGGCCGGTGACCGACTGTCTCGACTCCGTCATGGCGAAACTGCGCCACCTGGCCAAGGAGACCGCCCGTCAATTGCAGCTGTTCCTGGACCGGCTCTCCGGAGGTTCCCAGCCCGCATGAACTGACGGCCCCGCCGAACCCGGAACGCACGAGACCCCAACACGCCGATCAGGCGGTTGGGGTCTCGTCGTCGCCAGGGGTCGTCGGCTCGGGGTGCCGGAATCCGGCTAACCGGACGTCTCGGCCGCCCCGGCAGCGCGGTAGCCGATGCCGCGCACCGTCTCGATCCACCGCGGCCGCCGCGGGTCGTCGCCGAGCTTGCGGCGCATGTTCCCGACGTGCACCTCGACCGTCCGCTCGTCCGACTCGGACACGAACGTTCCGGCATCGGGCTCGTCGCCACGCAGGATGCGGGTGAGCTCGGCCTTGGACCGGACGACCCGGCCGCTGCGCAACAACGTCTCCAGCAGCACGAACTCGGTGGGCGTCAGCGTCACGTCCCGACCCTCGGCCTCCACGTGGTGCACGTGCGGATAGAGCACCAGACCGTCCAGGGCCAACCGGGCGTCGGCCGAGGACGCATCCGCTCGTCCTGTGGAGCCGGACGGCGTGGCAGCGGCGGATCCGTCGGCGCCCGACGTCGGGCCGGCGCCCTGTTCGGCTGCGTGCCCTGCAGCGTGACCGGGCGCGGGCGCGGGGGTCACCGTGGCCAGCGTCGGGCCCGGGGTCTCGGCAGCGGGCGCGGGGGCGGCGCGGGGGCGACGCAGCATCGCCTCCACGCGGGCGCGCAGCTCGCGGGGGCGGAAGGGCTTGGTGAGGTAGTCGTCGGCGCCGGCATCCAGGCCCATGAGGGTGTCGATCTCCTCGTTGCGGGCGGTCAGCATGACGACGTACGCGTCGGTGAAACGCCGCACCCGGCGGGTGACCTCGTAACCGTCGATGTCCGGCAGGCCGAGGTCCACGGTGACCAGGACAGGGTCATTCTCCCTGACGGCGTCCACGCCGTCGGTGCCGTTGGCCGCCGCGTGGACCTCGAAGCCGGACTGGCCCAGCAGGGCCACCATCAGCTCCCGGATGTCCTCGTCGTCCTCGACCACTACCGCTACACGCCGGTCGTCCACCGCATTACCCCTCGTCATCCGTTGTTCGTCCAACGCTATAGCAGACCGCGGACGGCATAGGGTGGACTCGCAACAGCATACGGCCGTATCAGCGCCAGAACGGAGATACGTCATGCCCACACGCCGGACGTCGGTGACATCGTCTGCGGGGGCCACCTCCGAGTCGGCCGCAGCGCCCATCCTGGAGACCCTCCCGGACGTGACCAACCGGATCACGGCACACGGGCCGGTCAGGGATGAGGCCTCGGACGCAGGCCGGTACTTCGCCCAG
>NZ_CALMQR010000099.1:0-5356 GCF_937871995.1 uncultured Citricoccus sp.
TCCCCGTCCCGGTCGGGGGCTTCGATGACCGCCGGTTCGACCCAGGCGGCGACGGCGTCCTGGTCGATCTTCGCCCCGGGCTCGCGGCGCCGGAAGATCAGCACGTCGGTCTTCACGTCCGTGCCGGCACTGTCCTGCATCGCCCCGTTCGGCAGGCGGACCGCGCCGACCAGGTCGGCGTAGCGGGCGAATTCCCGGCGGGCCGAGGCCCGCTGGGCGTCCATGGTCCAGGTGGAGGTCATCACCGCCACGTACCCGCCCGGGGCGGTCAGCCGGAGGGACTTGGCGATGAAGTAGTTGTGGATCGACAGGTTCTGCCCGTTGTACTTCGCATCGGCCACCGGGAAGGAGCCGAACGGGACGTTGCCGACCACGGCGTGGAAGCTGTCCTCACCCAGGCGGACCTGTTCGAACCCGGCCGCGTGGACCTCGTGGGAGGGGTGCAGGTGGGCGGCGATCCGCGCGGTCGTCGTGTCGAGCTCCACCCCCACCATCTGGGTCCCGGTGGAGGCCTGGCCGATGAATTCCCCGGACCCGCAGCCCGGCTCCAGGACCCGGCCCCCGGTGAATCCCGCCCGGGACAGGGCACCCCAGATCGCTTGGGCGTGGGCGGGGTCGGTGTAATGGGCGTTCAGGGTGGTGGCCTTGGCCTGCTCCCACCCCTCCGGGCCCAGCAGGTCCCGGACCAGGGCCCGGTCCTCGGGGGAGAAGGTGTCGGCGGTGTCGTCGAAGACCTCCGGCAGCGCCCCCCAGCTGGACCATCGGGACAGCTCGTCCTGGTCCTGGGTGGTGGCGTAGCGTCCGGCGTCATCGAGTTCGGCCAGGGTCTGCAGGGCGGCCACGTTGGCCAGGAACCGGCGGGTGGCGGTGGCCGGGCGCCCGGTGCCTCCGGTCCAGTCGACCGGGGACCCGGTCAGCTTCTCTCGATCTGCTCCCGGTCGGCCTCGGTCACCAGCGGTGGCAGGGTGCTCGCCCCCGGTACCGGGTCCATCCCCTGGGATCGCATCCAGTCGAACACCTGCCCGGCCAGCACCGTCAGCTGGTCGAACACCCGCAGCTGCGCCCGCTTCGGCAGCTTCAACAGGGCCTCGGCCTCCACCGGCTCCACCCGATCCGGGGCCAACTGCATCCCCCGGGACTGCACGATCCCGATCAGGTAGTCCTCGAACTCCTCGCTGGCCCTCTGGTACTGGTCCAGGGACAGCATCAGGTCGATCACCGTCACTTCCCCGTCCGGGTGCGCCGCCTCGAAGGCCTCCACCAGCGTGGTCCCGTACGGCGTCGTCTCGTGCGGGTGCTGCCACACCGTCCGGTCGATCTCCCACCGGTCGACTTCCCAGCCCAGCAGTTCGCTGGTGGTGTCCTGCCGCGGATCCTCGATCGGATCCGGCATCGTCCCGTCCCGCAGCCCGTCCTGCATTTTCGGTTCCTTCCATATCGGCCAGCAGGTCAAACACCGAGATCTGACCGGCCACCTGATTGCTCCGCTTCGCCACGCTCGGGCTCCTTCTCTGACATAACTGCACGACGGCCGGGAAGCGGTCAAGCCCCCGGCCATCGAGCGACGGTGAGTGAACGGTCCGGTTACCGGACGAGCCCGGCGCTCTGGTCCTGATGGGGGACCAACGGCGGCTGCCCGGCCGACCACTCCGCGAACGCCTCCGGCGTCATCTCCTCCGGGCGCAGGCCCTGGCCTGCCGTCCGGTCCGTGGACTTTTCGGGGGAGGAGACCACAGCGGCCGCGTCTCGGTGGGGTTCGCGGGGCAGGACCGCGACCGGGTTGAACTGCATGGAGGCGGCCACGTCCTCGGCCCAGAGACGGTGGTTCAGTCCCGGCTTGCCGGTGCTCGTGGCATACGGCTCCACCCGGTGGTCCCCGGTGACCGTGACCCGGTCGCCCTTGTGCAGACAGGACAGCACGTTTTCGCGCAACTGGGCCCGCTCCACCGCCACGTCGTAGAACGTGGCCTCGGCGTCCTCCCACGTCCGGGAGTCCTCGTTGAAGCGGCGGTTGTTCTCCGCCACCGTCATCACCACCAGCTCCTGGCCGGCCTTGGTCCGCACCGGCCGGGGGTCCCCGGTCAGATTGCCCTGCACCGTCTTCTTGCCCACGCTCACCATCTCCACTCACCACACCCTTCATGCCGTGTGGGCCCTTCAGGCCCCTGTGCTCGTAGTTCGCTCGGGTTGTCTGGACTCGCGGCCGACATACATCCCCGTGGACGGTGCCGCTTAGTCCCCCTTGTCTTCGGGGTCCCGGGCTGGTTGCATGGCGGACCAGGTGGTCCCGTCGGCCGATTCCTCGACTACCACGCTGAGGTCTTCGGGACCACCGATCACGTGCACGGCCACCCCTACCTGGCCGGGAGTCGCGGAGGTGTACGCCAGGCGCACCGCGCCGACTTCGGCCACGGGCCGGGCGCGCAGGCCCAGCGGGTCGGAGGCCCCGTGTTCGATGCCGTCGGCGTCCACGGCGCGGGCGCGGACGTATTTCACCCCGGTGGTGGGGCGGTCGATGACCTTCTCGGTGCGGATGGTCGAGGCTGCGGTGGTCCAGTCGTCCTCGTCGTAGTCCAGCTCGTAGGCCCCCACGGTGCCGGAGTACGCGATCGGTTCCTTGTGCTTGCCGTTCTGCACGCACCCGGCCTCGTGGGTCATCTCCTTGAGCCGGGACCGCAGCTGGGCCACGTTGGGGTGCCACATCATCATCGGTGCCAGCCCGGGAGCACCCTCTTCCCAGACCTTGTGCTCCATGCACATCGCCGCGTACAGCTCGGCGGTCAGGTTCGGGTGCCGGTACCAGCACGCCGGAACGTCCGAGGTCGTCAGCCGGTATTCGCGGATGAACCAGTCCACCCACCGGCGCAACCCGTTCCAGGCGTCCCACTGCTGACCCGGTTCGATCTGGCGCCACCGAATCCCCAACCACTCCGGCGGAGCCTCGGCGGCCAGTGCCGCCTCGACATCGGGGTCGAGGTACGGCAGCGGGGACCCCGAAGCCTCACCGTCCGCCGGCTCGGGGCCGGTCACCGGGGTCAGCCAGGTGTCATCGTCCTCGTCGTCTACCCACGGATTGCCACTCACCGGTGTCACCCTCCTCCACGTTGCTGTCAGATCCGGCAGGACCAATGGCCTGCTCGCAGACAGTTCGAAACGCGAGGGCAGCGGTGTATGTCGGCCGCCCGGCATGCGGGCCGACTGGGCCGAGATGGACGGTGCTGCGCCGTAGTGTTCGAGGCGACTGATGGCCGGCAGAAGGGCGTGCTATATGGGTGATGACCTGAGTTCATGGTTGCGTGTGAGCTGGCTGCGGGACCTGGAAGGGCCCCGTCCCCCGCAGGCCGCCCTTGACGTCCTGGATCTAGCTTCGGTCGGATGGCCGGTGTTCACTGAGCCATGAGATCGTCCGTGGCGCACCAGCGCAGTGGCAGCCCTGGGCCGCCGGAACCCCGATCACCGCGCCGCAGACGGGCGCGCACCTTCCTCGCCGCGCTGGCTCTGATCCTCGTGTTGGTCGTGGGCGGCCCGCAGCTGGCGTTGTGGTCGGGGGATCCGGTTGCGGCGAAGGACTGCGTCGTCAGCCCGGTGCCACCTCTGCCTGCCCAGGCCGCTGCGCGCTTGAGCGCGCCGGTGGACGCGGCGGCATACCCCGGTGGCCTGGCCCAGCAGGGCGGCACGGTGTCCGACGCCAGTTGTTTGACCCGGACCCCGGTCTTCGGCGTCGTCCGGCCCGTCGACGAGGCCCAGGTGCGGACTGCGCTGGCGTTCGCCGAGGAGAACGAGTTGGTCGTTTCCGTCGGGGGCACGCAGCACGCGCTGGGCGGGCAGGCCTCCCACCCCGGGGGGTTGGTGGTGGACATGCGCGGGCTGAACGCGATCACCGTGGACGAGCACGCCAGGACGGCCACGGTGCAGGCCGGAGCGACGTGGCACCAGGTGCTGGAGGCGGTGCACCCGCTCGGGCTGTCGGTCGCCACCATGCCCAGCGTCGACGTGCTCAGCGTCGGGGGCACGGTCTCGGTCAACGCGCACGGACTGGACTTTCGCGCCGGGAGCCTGTCCTCCACGATCCGCTCCCTGCGGGTGATGCTCGCCGACGGCACCGTGCACCGGGTCGGCCCAGAGCAGGAGCCCGAGCTGTTCCAGGCCGTCGTCGGCGGCTACGGGCTCTTCGGGGTGGTGCTCGACGTGGAGCTCAACCTGGTCGACAGCGAAATGTACCGGCTGCGCAGCACCGTCATCCAGCACCGCGACTTCCCGCAGGTCTTCGCCTCGCAGGTGGCCGCCGACGACGCGGTGCGGTTGACCTACACCCACCTGTCGACCTCCCCGGACAGCCTGCTGCAGGAGGCGATCGTCTACACCTACGAGCGGGTCGACACCACCGAGCCGGTCCCGCCGCTGAAGGAGCGGGCCTCGGACCAGGCGAGTCGGCTGATCTTCAACCTGGCCCGCACCGGTGATTTCGGGCAGCGCCTGCGGTGGGCGGCGCAACGCGAGCTGCTGCCCCGGGTGCGCGGTTGTCTGCAGTCGCGCAACGAGGCCCTGCGCGAGGCCGAGGCGTGCATGGTCGGGCGCAACCAGGCGATGTACGAGAGCCTGGGCTTCCTGCAGAACAGGCTCCCGCAGTACACCGACGTGTTGCACGAGTACTTCCTGCCCCCCGACCAGATCGTGCCCTTCCTCGACGAGCTGCGGGCCCAACTCGGCCGTCACGACGCCCAACTGCTCAGCGCCTCGATCCGTTCGGTCCACCGCGAGGACATCGTCCTGGACTACGCGCAAGGGGAGCGGTTCTCCCTGGTGCTCTACCTCAGCCAGGAAGTCAACGACGAGGCCAGCGCAGACATGGCCTCCCTGACGCGTGCCCTGGTCGCATCCTCCCTGGACCTCGGCGGAACGTTCTACCTGCCCTACCAGCAGCACTACACCAGGGAGCAGGTGGCCCAGGCGTACCCGCGGCTCGAGGAGTTCTTCGCCACCAAGCGCCACTACGACCCGGGGCTGCGGTTCCAGAACAGCTTCTCCGCGCGGTTCGGTTGAACGGTGCCTATGGCGTGTCGGCCTTCACCGTAGCCTTGGCAGACGTGCCCTTGGACTGACTGGACCCCTAACGGACGGCGGCGTGGTCAGACCGTGTCGTCGGTGCGGCGTTGGCGCCGGTATTTCCGGGGTGGTCCGTCGATGAGGTTGAGCAGGCGTTGGACCATTTCGTCCACCGCGGCTTGGGCGGATCCTTCACCGGGGTTGGCGGCCATCCACCGGTGCACGCCTTCTTCGCAGATCGAGCACAGCCACATCCCGTCCCCGTTGGCGCGGCGGCATTCGGCACGGTCCAGCAGGTCGGTGCTGGTGG